>CAYQXT010000290.1:0-5241 GCA_964421365.1 uncultured Bacteroidaceae bacterium | reverse complement strand
CGTGCGAAGGTAAAAGCCAGCCCGCAGCATTAGGCTTTCCTTTTTCTACCTTATCCTCTTTCTCCCAAGCCACAATGTCGCCAAATTCGTTTATCAATTCATTGCTATACAACACATATTGTCGGATGGTTAGATCCGATTTCAGGGCAAAATCTAATTCCTTGGTATTTATCAGGCTAAGATAATAGGGATTCACAAAAAAGGGAATTCCTTTTTCCACTGCTTTATACATTACCTGCATGGTTTCAGACGAAAGCGAAAAATCAAGCAACTCGTTAAGTAAATCTGGATTTCGCACGGCAAATTGCAGATGAAAAACACGTTCATTCCACCATTTATTCATTAATTTATATTTCTCCTCAATAGAAACAAGCTCTGGAAAATTATACTTTTTATTTTCAATAATCCCTGCTTCCATCTTTTCAATCAAAATACGAATAATCCGCTTTTTATTTTTTTCCCTGATTGCTATAATTTCAGAATCAAGTCCCGAAGGATGACGATGCATCCATGTGCTTACTTTTTCTTTTGTCGGAATATTAAATTTAAGATTACCATTTAGCTGACGAAACAAGTATAAACAATCTAACAAAAAATCTATATTAGTCGTTGAATTGTTGTTTTTTAATGCACTAAAAAGATAGGATAACACCTTGCTTCTTATCACTTTACCCTTTTGATTTAAATCTTCTAATGCATGGTTATGGTGGTCGATATAATCTAAAATACGTATGGCTGCCACATCTTTCCACGACATGGCCTTTAATACTGGGAATCCGGAAATTTTGTGCTCGTAAAACAAAAAAGCTCTCTTATTCTTTTCTACTTGAGGATAAATCCATCCCTTTAATTGAGCTATAAATTCGCTATCGGATACTGAGTTTTTTACAATCCTGTTTAATGTCGGATTTTCGTTCAAAAGTAATTTAATAATTTGGGCTTCCATACAAATATTCTCTTCTTTTTTTGCAGCTAATAAAGTAAACATGTTATTTTATATTTTTCGTCAAACATTTATATAAATAATAAGGCATATTCAATCGACTCTTTGAATATTTGTAATACTCAAGCGCTATCAAAATAGCGAAAATGATTTTGTTATTTCATTTTCAATCAAAATATCACAAAAATATGCATAAAAATATGATACCGATTCGGTATAAGCTAATGATTATAAGGCGAAAGAAAAATTCACAATTGCTTATCTTAATATCTGTCCGAACGCTTGAAGCAGTCAGCAGACTAAGATTACAGATGTACACTAAGTTTAAGGTCTTTTTTGATTGAAAACCTAAGCTTTCGGACACTTATATACTAAATCTTGATTAAATATGCAAGTTTTTTTGACTATTTCTTACGCTGAACTCGCCAAAGTGCACAAAAAAAGCCCTAAGAAAAATCCTAGAGCTCTATATTTTTGTTAAAAAAGAATTTAATCTTCTTTATTAAGGGCATTAAAATCATCAATAGAAATTTCTTTTTCCTCCAATTTTAGTGTATCTTTCAAAAAATTGGTCAATACAGTATGCTCAGCATAATTTTCTACCCGCTCTTTATCCTCTTTTTTCTCTAGCATAGAATGAACAAATTGGTCAATAAATTCAGCACCCAATTGAGCCATTGGAATACCATATTTCCTTAAATCAGCAACAACAAGAGCTTCTGCGGCCTTGTGCAAATCTTCATGACTAATTTTTAAGTCATATTTACGAAAAATAGTACCGCTGATAATCTGCCAGTGTAAATTCTCCACAAACGCAGGATATTCTTTTTCAATAGTTGTTTCATCAAATTCTTTATTATCCTGATTAGATTTTTTTAACCAACGCTTTAAAAAATCATTAGGCAAAGAAACCTCATATTTCTTCATTAATTTTTTACGAGCATCCAGAAAGAAACGGGCTTCAACGTCATCAGTAAGTTCTTTTTCTATTTCAGTCTTAATTTTTTCTCGTAAATCTTCATCTGTTTTCACTTCATTCTCTTCACCAAACAGTTTTTTATAAAACTCTTCATTTAGCTCGGCAGGTATATAACGAATAATTTTCTCAACAGTAATTTTATAATCGGCTTCTATTGCCTCTTTATTTTCTTTATCAACACCCAATAATGCAGAAACATCAGTTTCATTACCATAGGCTTTCATCGGCTTAAAGTTTAAGGTATCCTCAGCTTTCAATCCTATAAATTGAGCCTTTAGCTCTTCCTCCTTAATTTTATCAATAGAAAGAAGTACATTTTCGGCTTTTAAACCTTCGGCATTGATATTCCCATCAAAATCAAGCTGTTCTAAAGTAGCTCTTATCAAATCTGATTCTTCTTCACTTTTATCAATCTCCGTTTCAGTGGCCAATCTCTTCTGGTTGTTTTCTATTGTTTCATCAATATACTTATCCTCAGGAATGACTTTATAATAATTGATTTTAGTCCTTTTATTTATCTCAAGCTCTATTTCCGGTGTTAAACCTAATTCAAAGGCAAACTCAAAATCCTGATCCTTTTCAAAATCTACATTTTTGTCGTTCTCCAATTCATAAGGCATTGGCTCGCCTAAATAATTCAAATTCTCTTCTTTCAAATAATTAAAAAGAGAATCAGAAAGAAGTTTATTTATTTCCTCTGCCTTTACGGCTCTACCATAAGATTTTTTGATAATCCCCATTGGAACATGTCCGGGACGAAATCCGGGAATATTAGCTTTTCGACGGTAATCTTTCAGTGCTTTCTCTACTCTTTCGGCGTAATCCTTCTCTTCGAGTTTGATTTTAACTACATCATTTTGTTCGCCGATGTTTTCTCTTGTGATGTTCATCAATAGAAAATTTTATAAATTTAGTTTATTTAAAAAAGCCGCCAAACTTCACCATCATGGTAAGAGAGGCGGCATCTCAGTACGGATGAAGGGACTCGAACCCCCACGCCTCTCGGCACTAGATCCTAAGTCTAGCGCGGCTACCAATTACGCCACATCCGCTTTCCTTTTTAGCAGTGCAAATATAAATATTTTTTTATTCTTAAAAATTGTTTTTCTACATTTTTTTTATTCTTTTGTATTTTTAACGCTATATTAAATATTAATTGAAGGTCAACTGTTCGATATATATATATGTAAAATATTGATTAATAAAGAATAGTCAAAAAAAACAGTCTTCTTGTAATTAGATAAAAATAAATACATTCGTGCGTTACTTAAAATAAATTAACTAACTATTGTCAAAATATTAATTTTAACAGACTTTTTATTATGTATAAAATCTTATTATTATTATTATTATTATTATTATTTTCATTACCAGCCTGTACGACTACAAAAGAGAAAGTAATTGGCATTGATGTTTCTCACTACCAGGATGATATTAATTGGAAAGAGGTAAAAAATACAAAAATAAGTTTCGCAATCGTCAAAGCCACGGAAGGATTAGATTGGCATGATGAATATTTTCAATATAATTGGCAATTATTGAAAGAGGCAGGATTAATCAGGGGAGCCTATCATTTTTTCAGTCTTAATTCTGATACCCAATTACAATTAAAAAATTATATTAAAAACGCACATCTCGAAGCAGATGACTTACCTCCCATAATAGATCTCGAATTTTCAAATAAACTACCACCAGCGAGTATTATCAGAAAAAAATTACGAACTTGGTTACGTCTTGCAGAAAATTACTATAAAAAGAAACCCATCATTTATACTGGGAAAAGCTTTTATAATAAATATCTTTCCGGATATTTTCCAGGCTACCCTTTATGGATTGCGTCCTATTCAAAAAAAACTCCTGTCCTTAATGATAAATCAAATTGGATTATCTGGCAATATACTGATAAAGGCATAGTAAGTGGCATAGACCATAAAGTAGATTTGAATTATTTCAATGGTACAATAAAAAAAATGGATGCATTGTGTACTAGTATTACATCAAAATAGTTCACTAGCTAAACTTCAAATCGAACTAATTACGATTTGATAAGCATTTACATTCAGTAATTAACCATAACTTATAATTTTTATTGATTCTAAATTGCAGATTTTAATATCCTAAATTGCAGATTTTTGTTTAAAAAACCTTAAATTTGTCGTAAACTTAAGTTAAGTATCCGATAGATTTGTTTTTGAGAATATCCTTTGAAAGTAAATAATTTAAACACTAAACACATTAACAATTTAAAATTAATAATCCACCATTAATACAGTATGTCAGCATTATTTATCTTAATAGGAATCAGTTTACTTGTGGCTATAGGCTTTTTGATAGCTTTTCTCATCTCCGTAAAAAACAATCAATTTGAAGATGATTACACACCTGCCATACGTATTTTATTTGATGACGAGTTGGTTGAGGTTGAAAATAAAAAAGAAAAAAAGAATGATTAATAATAGAAAATAAAATTAAGAATGGAAATACAAACCTACTATTATGACAATAAAATTGTCAAGCAATTTATTTATGCCACTATCGTTTGGGGCATAGTAGCTATGATTTATGGGCTGTGGATCGCTTTAGAACTTGCTTTCCCCTCCTTTAATTTAGGAATTGAATTTTCCACTTTCGGAAGAATCAGACCCATTCACACCAATGCCGCAATCTTTGCATTTGTTGGGAATGGGATATTTGCCGGTTCCTACTATTCTATGCAACGTCTGTTAAAAACACGATCTTACAGCAATTTACTCAGCAAAATTAATTTCTGGGGCTGGCAGCTAATTATTGTGTTAGCAGCCATAACATTAACCTTAGGTTTTACCACTTCAAAAGAATATGCAGAATTAGAATGGCCTATCGACATTTTAATTGCTATTGTTTGGGTAGTTTACGGGTGGAATTTATTTGGAACTATTGCTAAACGCAGGGTTCGACACATCTACGTAGCTATTTGGTTTTATATAGCTTCTTTCGTAGCGGTAGCTCTTCTTCACATTGTAAACAGTTTGGAACTACCAGTAACTTTTCTGAAAAGCTACTCTGTTTTTGCCGGTGTTCAGGACGCTTTAGTCGAGTGGTGGTATGGGCACAATGCAGTAGCCTTCTTTCTCACCACCCCTTATCTGGGTATTATGTACTACTTCGTTCCTAAGGCAGCTAATCGTCCGGTATATTCCTACAAGCTTTCCATTATTCACTTCTGGACACTAATATTCTTATACATTTGGGCAGGACCACACCATTTATTGTATAATGCCCTACCAGACTGGGCTCAATCACTGGGCATCGTCTTTTCCATCATGCTAATTGCCCCCTC
>CAYQXT010000289.1:0-5243 GCA_964421365.1 uncultured Bacteroidaceae bacterium | reverse complement strand
TAAAGCAGACTTTGAATACGGAAAAATTGTTCTGGAACAAAAAAATGATAAAAAAACGGGCTGCCTAAAAATTCAAATAGCAGTAAATAAAGGAAATACTGAGGCAAAAAAATATTTTGAAGCAAAGTGTAAATAATAAAAGAAATGAAGATAATTATTGCCGGAGCCGGAAATGTGGGTACTTATTTAGCCAAGATGCTTAGCGAAGGGAATCACGATATTATCGTAATAGACATAAATGATAAAAAATTATCTAATATTAGTTCTCATTTTGATTTATTAACAGTTAATGGCTCGGCAACTTCCATTGAAGTACTCAAAGATGCAGGAATTGCCAAAACAGATTTGTTCATCGGTGTTACCGAAATTGAAGAAGTAAATATTACCGCAGGAATTTTAAGCAAACGATTAGGCGCAAAAAAAGTAATTGTAAGAATAAACAACAGAGAATATCTGATACCGGCAAATCGCAGTTTTTTCCTCAATCTCGGTATTGACTCAATGATTTACCCTGAAATATTAGCCAGTAAGGAAATTATTAATCTGGTCAAGCAATCCGGCATATCCAAAACCTACGATTTTTCTGGAGGCAAGTTATCCCTTTTTGCCCTAAAAATAGATAAAACCGCCCCAATCGTTAATAAATCACTAGTAGAAGTTAATAAGGAATTAAATGATTTAGATTTTCGGGCAGTAGCCATAACCCGTAATTCAGTAACTATTATTCCCAGAGGAGAAGACAAATTCTTGTCGGGAGATAGGGTTTACGTAATTACGACAAAAAATGGGGTGGACAAATTAATGAAAATTTCCGGCAAAGAAAGTCTTGCACTAAAAAATGTAATGATTCTTGGCGGAAGCCGAATAGGGACAAAAACAGCAAAGCGTCTCGAACAACATTTTAATGTAAAATTAATAGAAATAAACCCCGATAAATGCTTTAATCTAGCCGATCGTTTAGAAAAGGCACTCGTTATTAATGGAGATGGAAGAGATATTGATCTTTTGCTTGATGAAGGAATAAAAGAAATGGACGCATTTATTGCCGTAACCGGAAATTCAGAAACAAATATACTGTCGTGCCTGGTAGCTAAAAGATTTGGGGTTAAAAGAGCCATTGCCGAGATAGAAAATATGGATTATATTGACATGGCCGATAACATGGGGATTGATGCTTTTGTAAACAAACGCCTAATCGCAGCGAGCCATATTTTCAGCTTCACATTAGAGGCTGAAATATCTGATATGCAATGTTTAACAGCAACAGAAGCTGAAATTTTTGAATTTGTTGCGCATAAAAAATCAAGAATAACCGCAGCTCCTTTACACGACTTAAATTTCCCTAAGGGAGCTATCATTGGAGGCGTAATTCGTGGTAAACATTCTTTCATAGCCAAAGGAGATACACATATTCAGGCCAATGATAAGGTAGTGGTATTTGCATTACCATTTGCAGTAGATAAAGTAGTTAAATATTTTCATTAAATTAAAGAATCCAGTATAAAAAGGTAAATTTGCATCGAAATCGGTCGGACGGTTTCATTAATCAACTGTAAATGAGCTGTCTATTTTTACAATTTTAATAAATCTATCCGTCCGACCGTTTTTTAGACCGAACTCATTAAATATTTTGTCAAAATTATCATTTGATTATTGTGTTTCACTAACTTTCAGATTATTAGCTACCTGTTGGTCAGACTTTGACTAAGTTTATTGAAACATTGGGTATTAGTAGTTAGTAATTCGTAATTAATAATTTGTAATTGATTCAAGGGTGGTTCATATAAAAGTTGTCATAAGAGTTTTGGGCTTACTTCTATTCATAGAAGCCGCATTTTTATTTATTTCCGGATTTGTTCCTTTTTTTTATAGCGAACCAGATTGGAAAAACCTGTTTGGAGTTGGTTTTCTAAGTCTTGCAATGGCATTCCTCACCTTTTTTACTACAAAAAATGTACGTAGCACGATTAATAAACGCGAAGGCTATCTCATCGTCAGTCTGGTCTGGGTAGTTTTTTCTTTTTTTGGTGCATTACCCTTTTATATAGGAGGATACATACCGAGTTATACCGATGCTTTTTTTGAAACCATGTCTGGTTTTACAACTACCGGTGCCTCCATATTGAACAATATTGAAGCAATACCTCATGGTTTGCTTTTTTGGCGTAGTCTTACACAATGGATTGGTGGTATGGGAATGATTTTACTTTCCATTGCAATACTTCCAATATTTGGTATTGGCGGAATGCAGCTCTATGCAGCCGAAGTTCCCGGTCCTACGCCCGATAAATTTCATCCCCGTGTAAAAGAAACAGCCAAACGTCTCTGGGCAATATACACCATTTATACATTAGCCGAGACTATTTTATTAATGTTTGGCGGTATGAATTTTTTTGATGCCATAAATCACTCATTTACAACCATGGCAACAGGCGGTTATTCCACAAAGCAATCAAGTATTACCGATTTCTCTCCTTACATTCAATACATTATTACACTTTTCATGTTTATTGCCGGAGTTAATTTTTCGTTATCGTACTATGCCATGAAATTCAAATTTAGGAAAGTGTTCCGAAATGAAGAGTTCAGATATTATCTCGGATTTACACTAATATTCACCTTTCTGATTGCCGGTGGGCTCATCTTCAGCAATCCAACTCCCAGTCAGGAAGTAGCTTTAAAAATGGAACAGGCCACAAAAACCATAGAGAAATATTCTCAGGCAGCTTCAACAGAAATTGACAGCCTTACTTTAAGCTCCTTAAAAAGGGAAAGTAAAATTAGCGAAAAAGAATTGGAAAGGCTAAAATTTAAAAGAGATTATTCCTTTAAAAGCATCGAAAAATCGTTTAGAGATGCCCTTTTCCAAGTAGTTTCCATAGTTACAACAACGGGATATGCCACAGCAGATTATATCAGATGGACACCTATTCTTGGCTTCTTAATTTTTGTACTGATGTTTTTTGGCGGCTCGGCTGGATCTACAGGTGGTGGGATAAAAATTGTACGAATCGTTATTCTGTTTAAGAATAGTGCGAAGGAATTCAAACGACTACTTCACCCAAATGCCATTTTACCTGTTCGCTTAAATCACCATGCGGTAAGTTCAGAAATTGTGGCAAATATTCTGGCCTTCATCGTATTTTATATACTTACCTTTGTAGTCGGCACAATGATTCTCGCAGCCTTAGGAGTTGATTTTGATACCTCTATGGGTGCAACAATTGCCTGTCTGGGAAATATTGGCCCGGGAATTGGGCAAGTTGGTCCAAGTGGTAATTTCTTTTTTCTACCTACTACTGCAAAATGGACATTATCCTTTCTTATGATGTTAGGCAGATTAGAACTTTTCACTGTTTTATTAATTTTTTATCCCGGATTTTGGCGCAAATAAATTAATAATATGAAATCAAAAAAATTCGTAAAAGTCGGATTAAGTCCGGGAACCCTAGTATATACAGGAACTAAAAGAAGATAAACAGTAGTATAAAAAACGAAATTCCACTATAAAACCATTGTTCAGAACTTTTATATTTTCCTTTATATAAGTTGTATAAAGAAAATAAAATTTCTAAAAAAGAAATTCCTGCTAATGCTATCGTAACAAATATTGGGTTAGAGAGTCCTAATGAAGCAAAGAGTTTTACAAATAGTGTATAAAAATCCGCCCCTACCCAATATGGATATACATCAGGAATGATTTTGTCAATGACAGTTAGAAGCTCAAAAAACATCCAATAGATTAAGGATCATATATCGTATTATAGTTTTCTCTTTCATTATTTGTTATCCGTTTGAATGTAAATAAGGCAACAGCCGAAACAATTGCCATGTTTGATGATGTGATGAACGGGAAATACATGTGGCAAACCACCTAAAAGAAGAAAATGTATTTTAGACTGGAAAAAATCAGGTTAAAAATCATTAAAACTGAATAGCTAATTTTTTTTTTTTAATAGACTTAACATATTTTTATATTTTTGCCAAAGGTAAAATATAAAAATATGTTAGGAGATCTAATGGGCAAATTGCAAGAAGCGCAAGCGCTAATGCAGGAATCTAAAGAAAAATTAGAGAAAATTGAAATCGAAACGACAATAGAAAATGGCGCCGTTCGAGTAAAAGTAAACGGCAATAAAAAAATAGTCAATATCGAAATTTCAGAAGAGGTCTTAAACAATAAAGAGCGCGCAGAAGATTTGATTCTTACGGCAATTAACAAAGCCTTAGAGAAAGCAGATAAAGCTTCTAAAAGCGAAATAAGCGGGCTGACAAGCGGTATTATACCCGGATTATCTAATTTGTTAGGATAAATGCGTGTATTAAAAATCATTAGTTCCATTTTTTTTGTATTTGCTACAATTACAGCAAATGCACAGCAGAATAATGCTTTACCATTATCCAAAAAAGACTCACTTGTTGCAGACTTAAAGGCTCAACACTACAAATCGGATAAATCCTGTTCGACACAAATCAACTTGTTAAATTCCTCGTGGAATACCTTAGATAGAAATTTGGTAAGCAAAATAAAAAAATGGCAAAAACAAGAAAATTTGCCTTTTTATAATGATAGTAGTACCTTATATTACCCTTTTGGAGGACCTGATTTTTTATTTGCACAAACCAATTTTCCTAAAGCAAAACGTTATATTCTAGTAGGTTTAGAAAATACAGGTTCACTGAAAAATATCAAATTAAATTCTGCGGCTAATTTTTCGCTATATATAAGTAAATTAAGACATTCCTTGCGTTATGTGAATAAGGCCGGCTATTTTGTAACCAAACAAATGATGAAAGATTTGGAACAAGATAATCTGGATGGCGTAATTCATTTATTTATATTGTATTTAACCAAACTTAAATTTACAATTCAAAGCATAAATTATTTACAGCTTAATTCCAAAGGAAAATTAATCCCAACGAACAAAATTAATCCAACTATTATTCAATTAAAATTTACAGATAAGCAAAGCAAAAAACGGGAGTTAATTTATTTCAAACAAAATCTTTCCAATTACGGAATTCAGCACAATACAGCATTCCATAAATACTTGTTAGCTCAAAAACCATTTCATTGCTATATGAAATCAGCCTCATACATACTATTTAATAAAAAATTTACTAGCGAACGAAATTTTATTCTTAAAAATAGCCTCGATATTTTTCAGGATGACTCCGGAATTCCCTATAAATATTTGAAAAAGAATTTTCCGGTTCTGGTGGCGAAGTTAAAATTACCCAAG
>CAYQXT010000288.1:0-5272 GCA_964421365.1 uncultured Bacteroidaceae bacterium | reverse complement strand
GGTCAGAGGTTCGAGTCCCTTTGCTGGCTCTTTTTGTAAGCGGGCGTAGCTCAGTTGGTAGAGCGTCAGCCTTCCAAGCTGAAGGTCGCGGGTTCGAATCTCGTCGCCCGCTCTTTTTTAGTTTTAGTTAGAGTTTAGAATTCACCCCCTCTTAAAACAGCATTAGTAATTTAGAATGGATCATATTATAATTGTAGTGGATTACTATTTTTATTAATATTGTAAAATAGAATTAGAAAGTTTATTATGGGTCAATCTGAAAAGTTGGGTAAGGGTTGGTTAAAAAAACGAATTAACGTATATGTTCGTTAAGAAACATAAACTTAAAAAGTGTAAACTATGTTTCTTTAACTTTGTAAACTATGTCCCTTTATCATACCTTATCTTCTATATTTTGCAGTAAGTTCAAATACTTTATCCAATATTTTCTTTTCTGTAGTGTCGAATTCAAGCTTTCTGCGCGACATGACCAAAGCGGCTACTTCATAAGCTTTTTGTGGTTTATAAACAGAAAATCCTGCTGCGCCGCCCCAGGAGAAAGAGGGGATAAAATTGCGGGGAAATCCAGTGCCAAAAATATTGGCAGAAACGCCAATCACTGTGCCGGTATTAAACATCATATTTATACCCGATTTAGAATGGTCGCCCATAATCAAGCCGGCAAACTGTAAATTCGTGGGGATGAATTTTTCTGCCGGATAATTCCACATTTTAACATCTGCATAATTATTTTTCAGATTAGAGTTGTTGGTATCGGCTCCCAAATTACACCATTCGCCTAAAACTGCGTTTCCCAGAAACCCATCGTGTGCTTTATTGGAAAATCCAGTGAGTACGGAATTATTTATTTCGCCTCCTACTTTTGAATGTGGCCCAATAGTGGTTGCACCATAAATTTTTGCTCCGATTTTTAATACTGAATGCTCGCAGAGAGCTAAGGAACCGTGAACTGTTGCATTTTCCATTATTTCGGCTTCTTTCCCTACATAAATATAGCCATCGGCAGGATTTAAAATACTGAATTCTATTTTTGCTCCTTTTTCTACAAATATTCTTTCGGCTTTGATATAGCGGTTTGTTGGGCTAAGGGCTTCCGATTGTTTATTTTGGGTAATAAAATTAAAATCTTTCTCTATTTCTTGTTCATTCAGGCGAAAAATATCCCATGGGTAATTTATAAAATCGACTTTATCTTTGTATTCTATTTTTTTAAATTTATCTAAATGGTTGAAATAAAATTCATCTAAACGATTTTGTGGCACTCTTAGGGCTAGTACTCTATTCTCAAAAGTTAAGACTTCATTTTCGCTCAACGAAGCTAATGTGTTGAGTATTTCTCTGTTTGGTAGGAGTGCCCCGTTTATCAACAGATTATCGTCATCTATATTTAAAGGGAATTTTTCTTTTAGGTAATTCTGGGTTATATGTGAACATTTTGTATTAAGCCGTTTTTCCCATTTTTCTCTCAGGCTTAGTATTCCACAGCGTAGCTCAGCTACCGGACGAGTATAAGTTAAGGGTAATAAATTATCTCGTAGTTCATCATCAAATAATATATAGTTCATTTTCTATTGTTTAAGAAACAAATTTACGTAAAATTATTTTAAATTAGCAATAGAGGATTAGAAATTAAATCCGAATAAAGGGAAAAGGTCTCTATTGGTGGATTAAAAGCAAAGGAAGCAAACATGGGTAATGAGAACTTATCACTTAATTTAATTTCTTTAGTGGTTTTAATGCCTATATTTGTTATAGCAAAATCGTTGCCGTAAAATCCGGTAAAAGGTGTTCCTCCCATAAAAATATCCAAATTTATTCCTTTTACAGCAAGATTATATGTTAATTCAAAGTAGGTCGAATAATTATTTTTGTTTAAATTGGTTTCTTTGGAGTCATAAATGTATTTTTTATCTTCGCCATATAGCATTGTTCCCATATAGGCTGTTAGTGGGAGATTTTTATTTTTGTAGCTAAGTCCAATTTCAATATTGTGGCCAGTTGTAGAATTTTTATAATCAAAATATTTTTTGGTATTTGTCCAGAAATAATCGGTTAAAGTGCTTGTGAAACCACTGATAGAAAAGCTGACAAAAAGGTCGAGTTCTTTGTATTTGGCCAGATAATCTGTTGTCCCCCACAATCCGGCTAAAAGGTCATGAGTGGTGTAACTTATTGCGGGCTGGATGTTTACTGTTTGGGAACTCATTATTCCTCGCCATACAAAATTGTTTACAATATCACAATTTACCGATAAAGGTGAGATTTCTACTTCTTCCTGAGCTTTTGCTTTTTTCGTAGAAAAAGTGATTAAAATTGCTCCGATAATAAAGGGTAAAATTATTTTTTTCATTTTTATTTGTTAAAGATTATTATTTTTTATCCAGCAATTCTATCTATTTTTTATTGGATGAGCAATATTATTTTTGATAATTTTTGTGTATTTAAGTTCTATTCGTACAATTAGCTCTATTTCAAATTCCTGCTATTTTTATTTGTTGTTAGTTGTTGCATTTACCTTGTTATTCTATAAGATTAAGCCATTTTTTTAAACTATCTTTAACTTGTTTTTGAATAGATTTATCAAAATTATAAATACGCGTTTTGTGCGAGCCGCTTTTTTTTACCAATTTAAGTGCATTCGTTTTGGTACTATCAATTTCTACCGATGTAGAAAACCACGGGTCATTGCCGCCATAAATGTATATCATGTTATTCCCTTTGGCTTTGAGCCAGGCTGCCATTTTTTTATTTAGGGTATCGCTATATGGAATTGGAATTTTATTTTCCATGGTAAATTCAAAATTCGGATTTTTTACTTTCATTAATAAATCGGCAAAAGGCTTGGTATCATAAGTATAAATTCCCATTTCTGTTAAAGCCTGATAAAAATAGGGACGTAAAAGTCTGGCATCTTGATCGCTAAAAAAGCTGTAAGGGTCGATATCGACTAAATATTTCATTATTTTCTCGGGATTTGTGTCTTTGGAAGGGATTTGCGAACAATCATTTCCCCATTGCCACATCACAAAAGCATATTCGAGTATTCCATATTCAAAGGCTGTTTCTATTCCGCCTATATCCTTAAAAGTCCATTCTTTCTCTTTGGCCTTTTTTTTAAAATAGGGAAGGAGCAAAGCTTTATTTTTAAGCACATAGCGTTGAAAAGCATAAATTCTATCTCTATAAGCTTTTGTTCCTGTCTTTTGCGCAATAAAAACCGGAATTCGGGCATCTTCGCGTGCAAAGGTAAGCGGCGCGACATAAGGCACGGAGGCCGCTACATCGTTGGGATAAAAATAGCGATAAGCAATAGTGGTCTGACCGCCTTTACTAATGCCAGTGCTCACCCATTTTTTTGTATATATTTTACGGAATAATTGTCGGATATGGTTTAAATCTGCCGTAGCCTGTTTTAAATTCAGTTTATTCCAAATCATACTATCCGGCTTAGATTCACCAAAATAACGATGCTCAACCTCTATCTGGTTGGCATTAATAAAATTGGCTAATTCTGTGATGCGGTTGTAGTTGGCATAATAGCCTTCGGTAACCAAAACTACCGGCCGGTCAAAAGATTTATGAGAAAGATAAACTTTCTGCCAGAAAAAACCTTTGCTCGTATCTTGGTGGTCGATAGGCTGTTTTACCATTAATTTAAAGCACATTGGGAAAAGAGAGTCGCCCTGTTCGGTACTTATTTTTATATCCGGTAAACCAGCTATGGCACAGGCAATATTTTGGGGCTGGGAAACAGGTTTTTTGCAGGCATTCTCTACTAATAGGTTAAAAATAATCAAGGAAATTAAGATAAGATTAAATTTTCTCATAAGGCTTGTTTTTTTATCTACCAAAATTAAAAAAAAAAAGGTTTGTAACAATTCAATTCTATTTTTTTCTACTACGTAATATTTGCATTAAATTTATAGCTATGAATATGTGAATATTTTTGATTTATAGATAGATACTAATTTCTAATAGACTTTATATCTATTGTTGAAAATGAGTCGATTATATGGATATTTAACGAGCTATTATTGTTGTTATACACGCTTTGTTATCTATTTGAAGCCAAATATTCAAATAAATAGCTTACCTTTGTAGCTTATTAAAAATTATATATGACATTTGAAAAGTTAAACATTATTGAACCTATCCTAAAAGCCGTTGACATTTTAGGCTACACCACACCAACCCCTATACAAGAACAATCCATTCCGATTTTACTACGAGGAAAAGATTTACTGGGCTGTGCACAAACCGGAACCGGAAAAACAGCTGCTTTTGCAATTCCAATTTTACAACATTTATATCTTGATAAACAACCGAATAAAGGCCGACGAAAAATTAGAGCTTTGATTGTTACACCAACTCGAGAATTGGCCATTCAGATTGGCGAAAGTTTTACCTCTTATGCAAAATTCATTGGAATAAAGAATACGGTTATTTTTGGAGGCGTAAAGCAATTGACGCAAACCCAGACTCTCCGTCAGGGGGTTGATGTATTGGTAGCTACTCCCGGGCGCTTATTGGATTTAATGTCGCAGGGCTTTATCAGCCTGAAAGACGTTGAATTTTTTGTACTTGATGAGGCTGACCATATGCTGGATATGGGCTTCATTCATGATATTCGTAAAATAATTGCGAAACTTCCTGGTGAAAGGCAATCGCTGTTTTTCTCTGCAACCATGCCTTCCGATATTGTTCAACTCTCGGCAAAAATACTTGGAAATCCGCAAAAAGTAACTATAAAACCCAATCAGGCCACTGCTGAGAGAGTGGAACAATCAGTTTATTTTGTGAGCAAAAGATTAAAATCAAAACTTCTGGTACATTTGTTAAAGCAAGATGAATTTGATTCTACTTTAGTTTTTTCGCGGACAAAACATGGAGCCGATAAGATTGTAAAATTACTTAATAAAGCAGGAATTCATGCCGTAGCCATTCATGGTAATAAATCCCAGGGAGCCCGACAAAGAGCTTTAGGGAATTTCAAAACCGGACAAACAAAAGTACTGGTAGCTACCGATATTGCCGCACGCGGAATTGATGTTTCGCAATTATCTTTGGTAGTGAATTATGATTTACCGAATATCTCCGAAACTTATGTTCATCGTATTGGCCGAACTGGTAGAGCCGAAGCCAGCGGATTAGCTGTTTCTTTTTGTGATGTAGAAGAAAGAGCCTATTTGAAAGATATTCAAAAGCTTATAAAACAGCAGATACCAGTAGTGGAAGAACATCCCTTTAATGAGGAAAATGCAGAGGAAGAAAC
>CAYQXT010000287.1:0-5275 GCA_964421365.1 uncultured Bacteroidaceae bacterium | reverse complement strand
GAGTGGGTAAAAGTATAGTTAAGCTTATTTATGAAATAAATAGCTTGAATTTTGAATGATTTTTTTATAAAAAATTCAAGACCCTGATTTATGACTCTGTCAAAATTAAGGACTTGCCAGAAATTTGCTTTTTCAGGAAGCCATATTATTCGGTTATTTAGATTGGAATAGAAAAAACTCAATTCGGCTTTGAAGTTCGTCTTTTCAAAAAGTTGTCCAATTTCAAACGAGTATCCTTTCTCGGGTTTTAAGTCCGGATTTCCGCCTGGTTTCCAGTATTGGTCGTTTAGGGTAGGACGACGATAATTTTTGGCTGCCGAAACTTTTGTATGCCAGCTATCTTGCGTGTTCATTTGCCAGTCGATACCCATAGAAGGCCGGTTGGGCAGGATTTTCCCATTATAAGAAGCCAGTTTATCTATAACAAAAATATTTACTTTCTGAAGGAACTCCCAATTTATAGCAGCGAATAAGGAAGGAGTGAATTCGTTTGGATTAAATTCATAGTTATTTGTTTGAACGTAGTTATTTTGGGTATTTACGCCTATCGAAAGTGTTTTATCCGCTTTAAAAGTGTATAAGAATTCCAGATTGTTTTGTTGCGACCAAATCTGATTTGTCGAATTAATTTGAGCCACTTTGTTTTGATAAATATAGGAATTATAGTAAATGGAAGAATTTAGCTTAAGCGAAAGTTTGTTCAAAAAATGTTTAAAGTCGATGACTGCTATGTATAAATTGTTGTTTATTAGTTCGTTATCTTTAATCGTGCTGGGCAATTTTTGTGTAATTTTTTTATATTCCAAATGGGCGGAAAGATCTGAATAATTGGTATGATAATATAGATTTTCTTGTAATTCGTTGTTATCAAAAGTAGTAAACCTATATTCTTTCGCAATAGCTGAATTAATCAGACTGTTTGAATTTAGACGAGTTTCGCTGTGAAATCTTTTATTGGTCATTTTAAATTGTGCCGCTGTATAGCGGTTATGGAGGCTACCCAAATTTTGAAAGAGCTTGAATCCGAGTTTATGTTTCCAGTCGGGTATATTGCGTAGCATAATTGTTCCACCCAGAGCACCACTGTTTTGAACCAAAGCACTACCTCCGTGTAGAATACGGATTTCATCGAAAGAACCGGCCGATAAGTCGGCGAGATTAAATTGTCCCAGCATGGGCGAATTAAGCGCTACTTCATTCCATAAAATCTGTGTATTTGCTGCACTTGCCCCTCTAATGGAGCTACTGGCTAAGCCACCTTTCCCGTAAGTTTTGATATTGAGTCCGATGGCTTGTTGCAATATTTCGGATAAAGAAGAGGAGGTAAAATTTTCTAATTCTTTTTGAGAGAGTACCGTCTGCTTAAAGCCATAGGTTTTTATGCGTTTTTCAATAATATTCACTTCAGGAATATGAATAGTGTCTTTCGGGCTGTTTTGCGAAAAGGCAAGAAAGGGAAGGAAGAAGAAGGAAAGGAAAAATTTATTCATAATAAATGTTATTGAGTAATAGTGTTATCTGATATGCTGTTTAAAGACTTCATCATTTTTATTCTTTGTTAATTAGTGTGCATATATTAAAATCCGATAACTATTTTTTGTCAACGAATTACACGAATGTGCACGAATAATTTTTGTTGAGCAAAACCGCTATTTGGCTCAGGCTATGCCTGAGTTGTTAATATTCTTTTAGATTTAGCCTGAATAATAAATTCGACAAAGGTAAAACCTTTGTCGAATGAGTGGAGTTTATGGACGCACACTAATTAGTGAGACAATCGACTCTTTGATTATTTGTAAGCTAGTGATTATAAAGCGAAATTAATAATTTACTATTCATAACTCATCATTCATAATTACTTAATTGTCTTCTAAATTCACTGCAAATAATGGCTGTAGCCATAGAAACATTTAGCGAGTCTATTTTGGCCGAGTGGACAGGAAAATCGGGTATGGCAAGTGGTTTATTAATAAATGGAATAAGCTCATCACGAATACCTTGTCCTTCATTTCCCATAATCAAATAGGCCTGATTATTTAATTGTTGGGTATAGATATTATCTCCCGACATTAAAGCGCCATAAATCAGATTATTTAGTGGTATGTTTTTTACAAATTTTAATATATCCGTATAATAAATATTTAAAAAGGCAAAACTGGCCATGCTGCTTTGCACTACTTTGGGCTTGAAAACATCCACCGAATTTTCGGAGCAAATAATGTTTTTAATTCCATACCAGTGCGCAACTCTCAATATTGTCCCCAGATTTCCCGGATCTTGTATTCCATCTAAAATCAAGTTTAAATCCTGATTATTTTCATGTTTTTGTTGGGGGATTTTTAAGATAGCTAATACCCCTTGGGGATTTTTTAAAAAAGAGATTTTTCTTAGTTCTGCATCACTGATAATTGTGGGGGCTTGCTCTTTATATTTTTCTGCATATTGCTCTAAGGCGTATAATTCAATTATTTCGTAAGGACTTTTAATCAAATCAGTGACTAATTTAGGGCTTTCAGCGATAAATAATTCATATTTTTTTCTAAATTTTTTTAGGCTTAATGAATTTATTAGTTTTATTTTGGCTTTTGAAATCATAAGATCCTTTTTAATTTGGCTCAAAAATATACATTTATGCTTAAGCTCGAAAAAATTCCGCTTCAAATCATAAAAATAGTTTTTTTTATTAGCCTACTAATAAATTTGTCGGCCTGCTATCCAACCCAGTTTATGACAGACCAACAGCGCTTATTACATAAGAATGATGTTAAATTTGATCGTAAGTCGGAGAAGAATCTGGATGGTTTAGAAAACTATATTTATCTAAAACCAAATAGAAATGTGCTCGGATTTATTAAATTTCATCTTGGAGTGTATGTTTTATTTGAAATGGGCTCTTTTAACAGTGATTGTGGCGACAGAATAGATAGATGGAAACAAGCTAAATTAGCTGATGAGTATCGTAAACAGCGTGGTGAGAAGCTCTGGAAACCTAAATTTAAAACGACAATTAAACACCCGGGGCAATGGCTTTCGACAAAAATATGTTTAACTCGTAAGTGGATAATGGAAACCATAGGAGAGGCTCCTGTTATGGTAGATTATAATAAGGTTGTTCGTAGTAAAAAGGCACTTCGGTTTTATCTGCATAATAAAGGCTATCTTAATGCCCGGGTAGATACCGCAAGTCTTTTCTTGTCGCGGAAAAGAATTGATATTCAGTATAATATAAAATTGAATCAGGCCTTTTATATTAATAATTATAACTTTAGTGCTAATGATCCGGTATTAGATACGCTAATGAATATTTCGTCCAACAAATCAAAGATACATAAGGGACAAATTTTTGATTTAGAAAATTTAAATGCAGAGAGAGAGCGTTTAACACGCCTTTTTCAGGATAACGGTTATTATAAATTCACAAAAGATTATATCGTTTTTAAGGCTGATACCGGCCATGTGAAAGGCAAATATTATATAAATATTCGTTTGGAAGTAATGAAGATAAAACAAAAGAAGAAGGTGGGCGAATATTTCAGGGCACAGGATATGAATCACGAACAATTCGGAATAAGGAATATTTATATTAATCCGGATTATGATTTACGTACTTCAATCAAAAAAGATATAAAGGCAGATACTGTATATTATAAGGGTTATTATTTCATTTTCCAGTATGAGGGGAGTCTTGTGCATCGTGATACCAACGAATTGCTTAATACTTTGCCCTTGAGAGCTGACCGGCTGATAAAACAAATTTATGTGGGTGATAATCCGGAGAAAATATACAAGATTTCTAATGTTGAGCAGAGTTTAAGGCACTTTAATTCCTTGAATATTTTTAGACTGAACAGTATCGACTTTACGCCTGTATATAATTATAAAAACCATAAATACAAGCCTTTGGATTGTTACATTATGCTTAAACCTACTACTAAACAATCCTATACTATCGAGCTGGAAGGGAGTAATTTTTCGAGTAATTTCGGAATGGCCGGAAATTTTGTTTACGAGCATCGTAATCTTTTCCGTTCGGCTACTCGATTTGCTCTAAAGTTAAAAGGAGCAAGGGAAAAACGTCTGGATATTTTGGGTGAAACAGGAAATAACTTTAATACACAAGAATATCAGGCCGAATTTAGATTTACTTTTCCTCAATTGAGTCCTGAATTTTTACTTCGGCAAAGAACAGATTTGATAAATAAAGTTTTTAATCCAAAAACAACTGTTTCATTATCCTATTTGTTCCGACAGCGTCCAGATTATACCCTGAATAATTTCAGTTTTTTGTATGGTTATTTTTGGCGAAGCGGAAAGAATATAACATATTACCTCAATCCGCTGGAGTTGAGTAGGGTAAGCTTATCTGATATTAGTGATAATTTTATTTTATTTTTAAGAAATAACCCACAATTACAGGCCAGTTATGAAGATCATTTTATTGCTGAAACAAGTTACTCTTTCGTGTATAATCCGCAGAATCATACTCATAAAAGAAATTTTTCTTATATTCGGGCATCCGTAGAAAGTGCAGGGAATACGGTAAGTTTGTTCAAATTATTATTTAAGAAAGACAAACCTGAAGGAGGTTATAAAATATTGCAAAAGAGCTATTCTGAATTTGTGAAGATGGATTTGGATTATCGCTATTTCATTCAATTAAGCAAACGATCGAAAATTGCGCTGAGAAATTTTATGGGTATCGGTTATGCTTTTTATAATTCCAGTTCAATGCCTTTTGGAAAACTCTATTATTCAGGAGGAGCTAATAGTCTTAGAGCATGGCAAATACGCACTCTTGGGCCAGGATCTTACCGCGATACGCTGAGTTTAATTCCTAATCAGACAGGCGATTTGAAATTAGAGTGGAATGCCGAATATCGTTACAAACTATTTTGGGTGGTAGAGTCTGCTTTTTTTCTGGATGTAGGGAATATCTGGAACATTCATTATAACGAAAATGTTCAGGGCGGCCAATTTAAGTGGAATACATTTGCAAAACAATTGGCTGTGGGAACCGGTTTGGGATTTCGTTTTGATTTCAGTTTTTTTATTTTTAGAGCTGATTTAGGTTTGAAATTGCGTGATCCAGCTCTATTAGACAAGAATAAGTGGATTTATGGAGTTCGTCCATTTGATTACAACCAAGATGTAAATTTGAGTTTGAGTATTGGATATCCGTTTTAATTAAAATTGATAGGATGACCCTAAGTCATCCTATCAATTTTAATTAAAACGAATTATTGTTAGTTCTTTTTTTTATTTCTTCGTTTAGTGT
>CAYQXT010000286.1:0-5284 GCA_964421365.1 uncultured Bacteroidaceae bacterium | reverse complement strand
GCAAAATAGGCTGTAAATCAGCCACTTCTTTGTCGGTAAGCTCTTTTTCTAAAAGCTCTTTATTTACGGCCTCGAGGCCGATTTTGTCTAATTTGTCGATAGCTACTGTAATGTCCGTAATTTTATCGGCACGCCCAAGTACTTCCGCAATTCCCGATAGTATTTTACGGTTATTCAGCTTAATAGCTACATTTACATTCAGCTTCTGAAATACGGTATCAATAATTTGCAGTAATTCCACCTCATTGAGTAGAGAATCAGAACCAACTACATCCACATCGCACTGATAAAACTCACGGTAGCGCCCTTTTTGCGGGCGATCGGCACGCCAAACCGGCTGAATTTGGTAGCGTTTGAATGGCATACTTATTTCGTTGCGGTGTTGTACCACAAAACGGGCAAAAGGAACCGTTAAGTCATAACGTAAACCCTTTTCGCTAATTTTATTAGTCAATTTAAGGCTATTTTTATTCTGATAAGTAGCTTCATCCACTTTAGATAAAAAATCACCAGAATTTAATATCTTAAAAAGCAATTTATCGCCTTCTTCGCCGTATTTTCCCATCAGAGTACTCAGATTTTCCATGGCCGGAGTTTCTATAGCTTGATAGCCATAGTTCAGAAAAACAGATTTTATAGTATCGAAAATATAATTTCTTTTGTTCGTTTGTTCGGGCGAAAAATCACGTGTTCCTTTTGGTATCGAAGGTTTTTGCATAATAATCATAATTTTAGACCCCAAAAATATAAATAAATGACTAATAAGCAATACTAAAAACTAAAATATAAAGTTTCGTAGAAAACATCTCTTTGCTTTTACAAATTTTTATTATCTTTCGGAAAAAAAAATGAAAGAATCAAACTTTAATTTTACAGCCAAGGACGGTGTACAAATATTTGTTCGTAAATGGGCAGACGAAAATCTGCAGCCCAAAGCAGCTTTACAGATAGCTCACGGTATGGGCGAACATTGTGCTCGCTATGACCATTTTGCTGAATTTATGGTAAATGCCGGTTTTGTCGTTTATGCCAATGACCACCGCGGACATGGTGAAACTGCCAAAACCGAAGAAGAATTAGGCTTCTTTGCTCAGGAAGACGGTTGGAAAAAGGTGATAGAAGACGCACACGATTTAAGCCTGAAGATAAAAGAAGAATATCCCAATATCCCCTTATTCATACTAGGACATAGCATGGGGAGTTTTATTGCTCGACATTTAGCCGCTAAATATAGTAATGATTATAAAGGAGCTATTTTTTCCGGTACTACCGGCGACCCCGGTACCATTGCTTCGATAGGAAAAGTTATCGGCAAATTATTTGCTGCTTTTCAGGGCAAAGCACACAAAAACAAATTTCTGCATGACACCGGATTTGCCAAATTCAATAATCCTTTTAAACCCAATCGCACTGATTTTGACTGGCTCTCGCGCGATGAAAAAATTGTAGATGCCTATGCGGCAGACCCTAAATGTGGGATGACCATGGCCATAGGATTTATTCTTGACCTGACAGATGGCCTAAATTACATCAACACCCAACAAGCTTTTGAGCAAACCAGTGCCGATTTGCCTATTTTGCTTATTTCTGGCGAGAAAGATCCTGTTTCTGATGGTGGTAAAGGAGTAAAAGAAGTGTATGATAAATTCAAACAGCGAGGTATAAAAGACCTAAAAATGAAGCTTTATCCCGAATGTCGGCACGAAATTTTAAACGAACTGAATAAAGAAGAAATTTATAGTGATATTTTACTTTGGGTGAACAAAAGATTCTAAATATTAAAAAAATGAAACGGCACTTAGTAAGTGTAAAAGATTGAGACAGATGAAAAAAAAAGTATTATTATTGTTTCTTTGCACCTTATTATACACAGTGCAATCAAATGCCCAAGAGCAAAAAATATTCAGTAGCAAAAAAATTCCTGCAAAAGATACCGTTTGGATATTTAAACCAAGTAATTACGATTCCTTGCAGCAGTATGCTACTGTTTTTTTGCTACATGGCTGGTCGTCTAACTATAAACAATGGAGTGAAATATCCAATTTACAATATTATGCTGATTTATATAACTTTATATTGGTTTGTCCCGATGGATTTTACGATTCATGGTATTTAAACAGCCCTAAGCAAAAAAACTGGCAATACGAAAGTTTTTTCTTCGATGAACTTTTGCCACAATTAGAAAAAGCGTATCCAATAGACAAGCAAAACATTTTTATTACCGGCCTGAGTATGGGAGGACATGGAGCCATGCTTTATTTTATTCGGCATAACGATATTTTTAAAGCAGCAGCTTCCACCTCCGGAGCCATTAATATTTTCGATGGGAAACTAAATTTGGGTTTGAGTCGTCTTTTAGGCAAAAAAAATGAGGAGGCCGACAACTGGAGAGAAAATTCGGTTGCTCAGAATATTGGAAAACTAAAAGGAAATACCAAAGCTTTTCTATTAGACTGTGGTTTGAGCGATGGTTTATATCCATACAATGTTGCCTTATTCAAAAAAAGCCATGATTTGGGGTTAAATGTTATCTTTATGAGTCAGGAAGGAATTCATAACCAACTATACTGGCATAAAACTTTACCTATGCACTTGGCCTTTTTTAAGGAACAACAAAATAGTTATAAATAGAAAGTGATTTATATCATGTAAATTTATTTTAAATCTCGAATCCTTTTTTTATAATTGCGCAGATAATTATCTGCTAAAAAATATAATAAATGAAAAAAAACAGATTATTTTTATTTGTTTATGAGTACGGTCTAAAAACTATTTTTCAGACAAAGCAAAGATGAGTCCAGTATAAAAAGGTGAATTTGCATCGAAATCAGTCGGACGACTTCATTAATCAATTGTATAAGTGAGCTGTCTGTTTTTAAAGTTTTAATAAATCTATCCGTCCGACCGGTTTTTAGACCGAACTTATACTTTAAACCCAACTATAAGCTATAATACAAGATTAGGCAAAAGAACCTACGGATAAATAAATTCA
Source organism: uncultured Bacteroidaceae bacterium (assembly GCA_964421365.1). Taxonomy (GTDB): domain Bacteria; phylum Bacteroidota; class Bacteroidia; order Bacteroidales; family DYOH01; genus CAYQXT01. The sequence continues at coordinate 2,292 of CAYQXT010000286.1, read as the reverse complement.
AGTTTTTCCGGTTTTTTTAGCCTGCAAAACGATTATTCTCATTATTTTGCCTCTGCTTATAGCGGTCAAAACTGGCAATATGATAAGGTGAATAAAACAAAATCAAAGCTAAGTAAATTTTCGTTAAACTCTACCCTCGATTATTTTGCTGCCCGTGAGCATGAACTAAAAACCGAAATAGATTTAAATTTTTTCAGGTTTAATCCGAGTGAATTGTATCTAAAAAAAGGATCTGAAATACAGCAAATAATTTTGCAATCATTATCCGAAAATTTATTTTTGTTTTGCCAGTCTTATGCAAATAATAATTTAAGTATTGATAATTCTAATTTAGACAATGTAGTACCTATTAATTATATAGAAGTAGGATACTGGTTTTATGGCGCTTATAATGCAGATACTTTAAATGTACAATTAGATCCCTTACAAAATATTATAAAGAAACAAAATTAAATAAAAACGAATGCATTAACACAAAAATAATAAAAATAAATTTGACAAAAAGATTAAGATTTGTATTTTTGCAGTCCGAAAATAAATTAAAAATCAAAACAAGAAATCATGATAATAGTTCCTGTAAAAGAAGGTGAGAATTTAGAAAGAGCATTAAAAAGATTTAAAAGAAAGTTTGAAAAAACCGGAGTAATCAAAGAATTACGTACACGGCAGGCATTTAAAAGTGAATCTGAAACAAAAAGAGAGCAACGATTAAAAGCTATTTACATTCAGCATCTGAGAGAAGAAGATGAAAATGCATAAAAAAAAGAAAGTTTTCTAACAGAAAACTTTCTTTTTTTTTATTAAATAATGTAGGATTTTTCAAAAAAATCTTTATCTTTACAAAAGAAGAAAAATCTTGCAATATATTTATATGCATATAGACCAATTTCTGGATTATCTCGCTTTAGAGAAAAGGTATTCGCATAATACAATTAAATCTTACAAAATAGATTTAGAGCAATTATGTGTATTTTTAGAAGAAAATTACCCAGAGTTGGTTATTGATCAAATAGAATCAAAACATCTACGGGCATGGATACAATTTATAGCAGAAAATGCAACAAATAGGACTATCTCGCGTAAAATATCCAGTCTGAAGTCTTACTTTAAATATCTATATAAAAAAGAAATGATTTTTTCTAATCCCGGACTAAGACTCATCAGTCCCAAAAAAGAAAAAAAACTACCGGAATTTGTACGCAAAGAAGTTCTAAATAAATATTTAGACGAATTTCCAACAAAAGAGGATTTTCAATCCTATCGCGACCGTTTGATTATAGAGTTATTGTATTCAACAGGTATTCGTTTAGATGAATTAGTTACACTTACTAACGACAGGATAGATTTAGACTCAAAATATATACGAGTAATAGGGAAACGTAATAAAGAAAGGCAAATTCCAATAACCAATAGAATTTTACCGCATTTCAATAATTATGAACGCGAAAGACGGGGGTTGCTAAAAGAAAAAACAGAAAAAAAATATTTTTTAACTAAAAAAGAACAACCAATTTATCATAAATTAGTATATCGTATTGTGAAAAAGTTTTTAGTTAGTATAACAGGTGATACAAAAATGAGTACACACACATTACGTCATACATTTGCTACACACATGCTAAATAATGGAGCGGATATTTATGCCATCAAAGAACTATTAGGGCATAGTAATCTATCAGCAACAGAAATCTATACACATAATTCTTACGAACAATTATTAAAGGTTTATAAACAAGCTCATCCAAGAGCGTAAAAAGGAGGTATTATGGATATAAAAATCAATTCAGTACGCTTTAATGCAAGTACTAAATTAGAAGAATTTGTAACCACAAAGGTTGAAAAATTAGTAAAGAAAAACGAAAATATCACTGGAGCAGAAGTGTTCCTGCGATTAGAAAAAAATCAAAACTCAGAAAATAAAATTTCAGAGATAAGACTTTTAGTTCCTAAAAGCGAATTATTTGCTCGTAAGCAGGCAAAAACTTTTGAAGAGGCCACCGATTTAACGGTAGAAGCCCTTCGCAGGCAGTTAATTCGATATAAAGAAACCTTAAGGGGAAAATAATTTTCAAAAAAAATAAAAAATATTTTGAACTTTAAAGAAAAATCATCTACATTTGCACACCGATTTGGGAATGTTCCAAGTCGGTGTTTTAATGATTTATGCCGATGTAGCTCAGTTGGTCAGAGCAGCTGATTTGTAATCAGCCGGTCGGCGGTTCGAATCCGTTCATCGGCTCTTGAAATATTGAAATTTATTGTTGGGGGGATACCAGAGCGGTCAAATGGGGC
>CAYQXT010000285.1:0-5317 GCA_964421365.1 uncultured Bacteroidaceae bacterium | reverse complement strand
AGTCCGACTGTTTCTGCTCTAATTCCTGAATACGTTCTTTATCTAATGCATTTTTTTTATCCATCAGAAAATCATCAGAATAAACTTCAAACAAGGAGGCTAATATCCAAATTCTAAATCCAAAACGTATATAGATAAAAATTTGCTGAATAAAAAACATAATGATAATACCGGTTATGGTTTTCATACCAATATCATTATTTACTTTAGTAAAAAGATAAAAGAAAATAAGCGGAATGGCAAGTAACGATAGATAAAGGAAATAAACTTTTAACAAATGCTTGAAAGCATATCCAAATCCTTTAAAATATGCTTTTAAAAAATTTTTGGAATCTTCTAATAAGAGATAAAATTTTCCAAAGTCGGAAGCCAGAAAAATAATAATGGCAAAAACAAAATATAAAACAGCAAATCCAAGACCTTGTAAAACAAGAATTCTTTCGCTACTTGCATGTGCATAAGATGATTTCAGAACAAAAGCGGCACTTATTCCTACAACAAGGAGCAAAACAATGTGAGTTAAGAGCATTAAAAAGCTCAAACCAAAAAAACGGGGGAAATTATAGGCTGCACCACCATAAAACATATTTAGTGAGTACCGTTGCTTATTAAAAGTTCGAATAATACCACCGACTAAAAAGATATTTAAAATCCAGTAAACCAATATTCCCCATTTTACTTGTGCAAAAATTACTAGAGAAGCTTTACCGGAATTATGAAATAAATCCTGCAATAATAAAAGATAACCATTTTTCATAAAATCATCTAAAATCATAGATGAACCAACAGCTACCTTTATAAAAGAATTAAATGTTAGAGCAAAAAGAGCAAGCAACAAAAAATTGGTAAGGTAAACAGAAAAAATCATTCGTGGTGAACGGATTGCAAGCTGAAATCCGTTACTATATGCTTTAGTTGTTTTCATTTATTTTTATTTTTACGATGATATACTATTTAATTATCAAATAAACACATTAAAAAATTGGAAAAGATTCTGAACAAAGAATAAGAATTTAACAGTCATCTTCCATATTCCCGAACGCTTTGGTTTAAATGTAAAAGAGTTATTAGTCAGATTAATATCCATTACATTTTTATGATTCGGGTCGATTTTAGCCCAAAGAATTTTGCTGTCGGTTTTAAATTTAAAAATATGTGAACGCTCGTTAGCATTCCAAACTTTCAAAACATCCTGCCCATTATCAAAATGTATTTTTATCTCAACCGGTATGACTAATTCACCTAAACGGTTAATTTGCACACTGGAAAGATATTTAAACTCGGGGTCGGAATCATCTGCAGGAGTATATAATAAGGACTTCCCATTTTTATCAAAAAAACCGACTTGGCCTTTTATCTTTTTATTGGTAATTCTGGCTAGTTCAAAATCTGAAACATTTGTCCCGTGCACGACCTGCGCCAAATAATTCTTGAGGTCTGCATTATATAATTTTTTATATTTTTTAGCGCCTATCTCTAAAACAATCTTACAAAAGTCTTTAGCTGCCGGATGCTTAAATTTCCAGCGTTTGTAGTAGGTTTGCCAGATTTTATCCATTGTTTCGCGCCCCAGCATTCTATCTAATGTGGTCAGAAAAACAGTGGGTTTATTGTAGCTCATCATACTGTATCCATCACTGCGATACCCCCCCCCTTTATATTTCCATGAGAATAATTCACTGGGTGCTATTTTAGGATTACTGCCGTAATTATAGCCCTGTATTTTCCCGTCTAAATCTCCTGATTTATAAAAATCAAAATTAAACATGGCCTTGTGCTCACCATAGGTTTCATCCATAATTCGACTCTCAAAATAGGTATTCATTCCTTCGTCCATCCATGCTTCTTCAAATTCGTTTGTGGCGAGCAGCGCCATAAAATAATTATGTCCAAATTCATGAATAGTAACATTTTCCGGGAAGCGGAATGCGTCAGGCATTTTCCAGAAAGTTCCGGCTGTAATAAACATTGGATATTCCATTCCTGCCGAACCTGCTCCTTTGAAACTGGGGTCAACAATAGTAACATGCTTGTAGGGATATTTGCCAATATGCTTATCGAAATAAGCTAAGGCAATTTTCAAGGCGGAAATATAGCGTTTATACTGTTTTTTGTGAGCCGGTTGCATAAGTGCTGTAATGGCTACATCATTCCACCTATCATCGTATTCAAAAAATTTGGGCGAACAAGTCCAAGCAAAATCCAGAACATCTTTGGCTTTGTACGTCAAGGTTTTCATCCCATTGGGTTCTTGCTTTTCGTTTTGTAGTAATCCGGTAGCGCCTACTACAAACTTTTCGGGAAGCGTAATAGAGACATTATAAACGCCAAAATCGGCATAAAACTCAGAATGTGCATGATATTGGTGACAATTCCAACGTCCTTTTTCAGCCCCGCGAATTCCATCATGTTCATAAACTCCAATTTTGGGAAACCACTGTCCAACCAAAAAATAATTATCCGCAAATCCACTGCGAGCGAAAATTTCGGGTAACTTGGTTTCAAATTTTATTCGCAAACGGATCCTTTTTCCGGGAAGTACTGGATTTATCAACTGAATAGCTGCCACAGTTTCATCAAAAGAATTATCATCGTCCGGCTGGATAAATTTTTGATTTTGGGTAAGTTCATCGCCACTTTCGGTGCGAATAGAAAGCATTTTACAATATCCCCAAGACAGAGAATCGGCTTGCTTCATTCCCACACCACGCAGACTTCCTCCACCAGATTCGGTAATAAAGGTAGAACGATTATTCTTGAAAGCATTCATGTATAAATGGAAAGGAAGTTCGGAAAGCGTATCTTTGGACGTATTTTTCCATACGAGCAATAATTCGCCTTCGATAATTTTTTTTTCAGCTAATAACTTTACCGTAATATCATAATTTGCTATCCGATTACTTAATGGCTTCTTAGCTCTAATTATATTCTGAGAGTCAGCAAAATATGGAGACAAATTAAGTAATAAAATAAAAATTAAAGGAATGTGCTTTTTCATAATTAATTGATTTTTACCCATGATTTTTTCCGGCTATAAATTTAACAATTTTTTTCAAACAAAAAACCAAAGATAGTGATTAAAATAAAGGGTTGAAAAAACTTTGTCGGGGTTTAAAACCCTAACAAAGTTTTGAATTAAATTTACAATTTCTCGGGCAATACTGAAAAATGAATAGCTGTGGGATAACCAGACGAAGCATAAACAGTTATTTCCTGACTAACAAAATCAGCCTTTTCAGCCTTAAATATATTGTCCACATAATTCTGTGGGTTTAAATCTACCAATGGAAACCATGTGCTCTGGATCTGAATCATAATTCTATGTCCCTTTTTGAAGGTATGCAAAATATCTTGTAAAGGGATTTTTACTTCTTCGACTTTTCCGGGGATAAAAGCCACCGGCTGAGAGTAAGATTTACGAAAACGCGCACGAAAAGCCTCACTACGTATCAGTTCCTGATAATTTTTCAGGTCGATAGTATCTTCCTCTGTGGGCATCCAGCTATCAGGATAAACGTCAATTAATTTGACCATAAAATCAGCATCAGTACGACTTAAAGATACAAATAAATCAGCCGTTAAACTTCCTGCCAGAGTAATATCAGTACTTAAAGGCGCTGTACTGAAATGTAATACATCTTTTCTTGCTGCGGCAAAACGCTGGTCTGCTATCATATAGGTTTTAGCCATTTTCATTTCGGTTTCTGCCGTATAGGGAACCGGATTTTTCAAGTTGCTTATATATTTATAGATATAGTCTTCTTCGGGCTTTTCCATGCTGAGCACACTATCTGAAGCCACATACAATTGAGCTTTTTCGGTATTTTTGGGTGGCCATTGATTAAACTCTGTCCACCGATTTTCTCCGGTATTAAAAATTGTGGCTTCGGCAATATCTAAAATAGAGGCTGAATCTTTTAAAAAATGCTGAGCGGCGGCAAATTCGATTTTTTCCTGATAATATTGAGAGGGCGGATAGTCTTTATTTCCAAAGCTTATATCACCTAAAGAAGTTCCATCGGTACGCGACATCCCGCCATGCACCCAAGGCCCTTCGACTAAAACATTAAAAATATCCGGATTGTTTTTTTCTACTGCCTGATAAATATGAAAAGGGCCGTACAAATCTTCGGCATCAAAGAGGCTACCAACAATAAAGACAGCGCAATGTATGTTTTTCAGATGAGGCAAAATATTTCGTCTCTGCCAAAATTTATCATAATTTGGGTGATTTACTATGGAATCCCAAAAGGCAATCTGACCATGGAATAGCGAATCTTTAATTATAGCTAGCGGTTCAAAATGTTGAAAATAGCTGTAACCATCTTTGGAGTCGGGTATAAAAGTTGGGTTTGGCCATGCTTTAACTGTTTTGAGTCGAGGCTGCCCAAAATAGCGATAGAACAGGGTAAAATGGGGAAGAAAAAAAGTTCCATGATGATGAAAATCATCAAAAAACCAATTGGAAATAGCACATTTAGGAAAGCTAACTTTTATTGCAGGGTGGGTATCTATGACACCAGCTATAGCATAAAACCCGGGATAAGAAATGCCATACAAACCAAATTTTCCATTCTGATATTCTAAGTGTTTGATAAGCCAATCGACCGTATCGTAAGTATCTGAGCTTTCGTCAATTTGTGTCGAGTCGTTTTTGTGGTCGATATGTGGACGCATATTCACAAACTGCCCTTCGGACATAAATCGGCCACGTACATCCTGATATACAAATATATATTTTTCTTTGACAAACAAATCGCTTGGGCCCAAATGTGCCGGAAAATTACTTTCACCATAAGGTCGGCAAGAATAAGGCGTTCTTTTGAACATCACAGAGTATTTTTGCGAAGTATCCCGGGGAATATAAACCGAAGTAAATAAGCTCACTCCATCGCGCATCGGAATCATAAATTCCTTTTTGAAATAGTTAGCCGCAATATAAGCCGAATCACTCACAAACTTTGCAGTTGTTGGAATAGCCGCTTCCTTAGATGGCATTTTACGGGCACAGGAATACAAAAACAAGGCAGTAAGAACAAAAAATACAAAATTTAATTTTTTCATATTTCGGCTATATTATAATAAATACTGAAGTTTCGCAAACACAAAGATACGAAATAATTCGAGATTGGGGATTTAAAATTCGGGAATTGGGAATTGCAAAATGGCACTCGTAATAGCATTCGTAGAACAGCATTAGCAATTTGTAAATAATAATTCGTAATTATTTAAGGGGCGCATGAGTGGGTTTGCCGCTTATACGCTCCCTAACCTCAGCCCGCAAAACATTGGCACAAAAGGAGTTCCGTTCCTACAC
>CAYQXT010000284.1:0-5325 GCA_964421365.1 uncultured Bacteroidaceae bacterium | reverse complement strand
AAGGTGGGTACACTCTTTTAAAGTTGTATCAATTTACAATTAAAGAGCTAAGCACGCTTTAAGGTTATATCAATTAAGGCTTAAAGAGCCAAGCACACTTAAAGGTTCATCATTTGACGCTTTAAGGTTGTTGAAAAAACTTAAATCAACAAAGGAAATTCTGAGTCAGAGCGGTTCGCTCTGATGGAGGTGAAAACTTATGCTTTTTATAGCAAAATGTTATTTTTTGATTTATTCTAGCTATACAATTTGGAGTCGTGTTAAATAAATCAATATGAAAGTTAAAATTAGAGAGTAAATCTAAAACAGCTATCTGAATATTTTCGCTTGCCGAAACTTCAAAGCTATCAGAAACATGTACATATTCAAATTCAACTTCACAGCAATCACAGCCCGGCATACAGCAAGATTCTGCCTCACCAAATATAGCAACATCAAATAAATGACCGGCAGAATAGTGCTTAGAAATAACTATTCCGGTGGTCGCCAACAAAAATGTTAGCAATGAAAAATAATATTTAAAATTTGCTTTTTTCATCTTTGCAAATATAGGAATAAAAGGCTTATAAATCCTTTTATTCCTGTTAAAAAAAATTCTATAATTTTAAATTATGTTAAATTATTTTGTTTTAAGTCTATTCTGTACTAACATAGCCAGCCAGCCATGCGAGACAAAGTCCTCATTATCTTCATCTTCCTCTGTTTCCACTAATTGTACCTCCAGCATAACGACCAAAGACTTGTCAATTTTCAGGATTTTCTGTAATCTATATCCGTCTTTAGCATTGTCGTACAGAACTTTGTTCACCCTAGGGGCTATTAAGCGCATGTGAATTTTACCAATTCCTTCGTCGGGTATTAATCTTATTTTATAATCAAACTGACTGGAACACACTATATTAACTTTCATAATGGTCGAAGTGCTCACTTCCACATTATTGGATTGATTATCGAATTTGAATTTATTTTCCTGGGCACTCGTTTCTAAAGGAATCACAAAGAAAATAACTATCAGGGCTATTAATTTTATTTTCATGGGGTAAATATTTTTGTAGTTTATAATTTTATCCATTTGTTTCTTATATCAGTAATTTCCTTCTTCAATTTATCAACTTCATTTTCATCAATAGAATAGCTTATCCCCCCTTTAATAACTATCTCCCCTGATTTATAATCGGTAATCAGCAAGGGCTTTTGATCACTAATTTTTAGCTGGTCGTAAAGGGTAAATATAGCTTGTAAATCGTTATAGGTACTTTTAATATCCTTATTTTTAATACTAAGTCTAAGTAGCTGTTTTAAATTTTCGACAATCAATTTTTGATCCGCAATTTCTTGTATTAAAATATCTCTGCGTTGGGAAGTATTAATCGTATTGGTCAGAATGTACATAGTTTCTACCCAGCCACCGGTATAAACCATAGATAGTTCGGTAATTTTTTCGTTTTCGGCAAGATAATCGACCATACTTCTATAATATAAGTTACTAATTACCCGCAGAGAGTCTGAATTAGTCAGGTTATTTTGTACTCGCGCCGACATAGACTCACTAAATAGAGATGAAATTCCCACTTTTTCTCCTAATTTTTTGATTAGGCTAAAATAAAGAGCCGATTGTTGAAACTGCTCATAAGCGGCTGTATAAGCCAAATCGGCAGAATAAACCCCCAAATTAATAGACTGGGAATGCAAATCGGTATAATTTTCCCAGTTTCCCATTGGGTTGAGTACTTGTTCAAAATATTCTAATTTAGAAATTTTTAGCAAGTTTACAATCTCAATTGGAGAAGGAATACGATAGATGATTTGGGTGGTTTCCGGCTCTGTCTTTTCTTTATCTAAATCGTGCTTCAGACTTGTTTTTGGCGAACAGCCCCAAAATCCGTATAAAAAAAGAACGGAAAGAAATAAAAAAAGACTTCTAAATTTTCTCATAACAAAGCTATTAAATTTGACTCAACAGTTGTTTTGCTATCTTAGGTAAAACAATTTCAGACTTTTCTTTTATAAATATATCCGTAATCGTATCGGTATAAACAGAATGTGCGGGATTAATTTCAACTATTTTTGCACGGTTTTGTTTGGCCTGGTAAGGGAACTGAGAAGCGGGGACAACTTCACCCGTAGTACCTATAACAAGCAATAAGTCAGTTTTTTTTACAGCTTCTAAAGCTTTCTCATAAGCATTAGCTGGAATACCTTCACCAAAAAAAACAAAGTCAGGCTTTAACAAAGCTTTATCGTGCGGACAAAGTGGCGGAATTTGCTCCAGATTAAAATCTTTAACTGGAAAACTTTTGTAACATTTTGTACAAACGAGGCGCTGGGCGCTACCATGAAATTCAATAATCGTACTACTACCAGCCTGTTGATGCAGATTATCAATATTTTGGGTTATTATTTCATTCAAAAATCCTGATTCCTGAAAATGAGCTAAAGCATAGTGAGCTTCATTTGGTTTAGCTTTACCAAAAAAATTGTAAAAAATTTCACGAATGACTGTCCACGACTCTCTGGGATAAGCATGAAAATAGTTTAATTCGAGAATAATAGGATTGTACTTACTCCATAGCCCATTTTCTCCTCTGAAAGGAGGTACTCCGCTGCTTACCGAAATTCCGGCACCTGTCATAGCAATAGCATACTTTGCTTCCTGTAAAGCTTCGGCAACTTCTTTTATTTTTTTATCCAGCAGATTTATTTGCATCTGATTATTTTAATATTTACAATATACGTTTTATTAGAAACTTTTAAAAATTCTGGCCTGAGAAACTCCGGGTGCTTTAAAGTCTAAATCTAAAAAATAACCAAAAGGAGTTTGAAAAGCTTCATAATTAACATTTTTCATTCGAGCTTCTACTTTATCAAAAAGTTGCTTAGTAAATTCAGGTTTAGCCTTGCTTTCAGAAAGATGCGCAAAAGAATGCAATAATACCCTATTTGTATTATTTTTTTTAGCTGCCCATTTTAAATTTTTAACTAATTTTTTCTCTACTCCCATCTCATTATCCATATCCTTTTCTTCCGCCTGAATAAAAGCGACTAATATACTGTCATACGATGTTCCCTCATTTATTGTTTCAAATTCTTCAAGAGTTTTGCTTCTTGGCTGATAGGCAAACTTATCCGCATAAATCATTAAAATTTTCATATTCTTTTTTGCTTCTAAATTAATAAAAAATCTAAATAAGTATTTTGTACAAGGCTTTAAAATTGTATTTTTGACAAAAATAAATCAGTATGAAACATACCCTAATAGAAAAAATAATTTCTAATCATTCAAAATTAGCCGAAGTAAAACCTGGTGATATTGTTGATATAGAAATAGATGCCCGAGTAGCTCGAGATTTTGGTGGTGCCAATGTCATTAAACATATTTTAGAAAAAAAACTGAGTATCCAAGATCCAAAAAAAACATTTTTCACCTTTGATACCAATCCAACCGGCTCTGACCAAAAATATGCCATGAATCAGCATATTTGCCGACAGTTTGCCCGAACACACGGAATAAAAGTATATGACATTAATAATGGAATTGGCACCCATACTTTAATAAATAATGGACTTTCTCATTCAGGCTCAACAGCCATAACAACAGATTCTCATGCGAACATACTTGGTGCTGTAGGTGCTTTTGGACAAGGTATGGGAGACGTTGATGTGGCGGCTGCATGGGCGAGCGGCAAAGTCTGGTTTAAAGTACCGGAGTCTGTAATAATAAACATAATAGGAAAAAGGCCAAAAGACATAAGAGCCAAGGACATAGTTCTTAATCTTTTAGATATTTTTGGAGCAAATAAGCTTCTCGGTTATTCGATTGAGTTTTATGGTGATGAAGTTGACAAACTTACTTTAGATGAACGAATTACCATATCGTCTATGGGTACAGAAATGGGAACGATTATTTTATTTTTCACTCCAACACCGGAAATTTTAAAATTCAGCTCGGAACGAGCAGGTTTTGAGGTGAAATTAGTTAAAGCCGATGAAGAGGCCGTTTATGCTAAAACTTACGATATAGACATTTCCAAATTTAAGCCACGGATTTCACTTCCGGGAGCTCCTCACAATACAGAGGTAATAAACGAAGAGACAAAAATAAAAATAGATTCAGCCTTTGTAGGTAGTTGTACCAATGGTCGAATATCGGATTTAAGGACTGTGGCAAAAATTTTGAAAGACCGGAAAGTTGCTCCGGATGTTGTGCTAAAAATAGTCCCTACGACAGATGAAATATGGAAACAAGCCCTACACGAAGGCCTTATAGATATTTTCAAAGAAGCCGGTGCCTTGATTTCCAATGCCGGTTGTGCTGGTTGTGCTGCCGGTCAGGTTGGACAAAATGGCCCGGGCGAAGTAACAGTTAGTACCGGAAACCGCAATTTTAAAGGGAAACAAGGGAAAGGTCAGGTTTATCTGGCTTCACCAGCTGTGGTTGCCGCTTCGGCAGTGGCTGGTTACATTACGACACCCGACAAAATTCCTGATGAACCCCTCACTTTTAGTAGGGAAGAAATAGCTAAGAAAATAGAAGTTCAACAGAAGACTCAGATTGAAAAACACGACCATAACCCCACTATTGTAGAAGGTAGAGTTTGGTATATTAAGCGCGACAATATTGATACGGACATGATTTTCCATAATCGCTACTTATCCATTACCAAGTTAGAAGAAATGGGGCAATATACTTTTGATAATTTGGAAGATTATGAGGATTTTGCCAAAAAAGTACAGAAAAATGATATTGTGATTGTAAAAAAGAATTTTGGAAGCGGCAGCTCGCGCCAACAGGCAGTTGATTGCTTTAAAGCTCTGGACGTAAGCTGTATATTAGCCCAATCTTTTGGAGCTATTTACGAGCGTAATGCCATAAATGGTGCTTTCCCTATTCTCACATACAAGAATTTAGACGCTTTAGCTTTAGAAAACGGTGATATTTTACGGGTAGATTTTAAAACTGGCGAAGTAGAAAACCGAACTAAACATAATAAAGCAATGATTAATCCATTTTCTGAAGTGCAAATGGAAATCTACCAAAATGGTGGGCTATTTTAAGTAATGATGAATGTTATTTATCGCTAAGATATTGTTAATTACTAAAATATAGAGTGCTTAATTGTTGAAGCGACTAAGCTTAAGCAAGAAAATCAAATTTTCACTTTTTATTGTACTTTAGTAAAAGCTTTTGTTCAAGATGAAGATGATAAAACTTTTACCTTACGGTCTAACAGATTATAAAAGGTTAAGCAGAGAGAATTACTATTTTATAGCATTGTTGTCCGATAAAACTCGGAATTAGTAAAAAATTGTATTTAAGTGTTTGAA
>CAYQXT010000283.1:0-5333 GCA_964421365.1 uncultured Bacteroidaceae bacterium | reverse complement strand
GGACAAACATACCTGATACCTGCTTTTAAAGGATGGCAATATAATTATTTCGAAGCTCCTTGGACTTATCTTGGTTTACTCTCCCTTCTGCTTTTCCCACAAATATTTACGACAGGAAACAGAAAACAAAAAATAATACGTGCAGCTTTCCTGCTATTATGGTTTTTACCCTTCCTTTTTCCTTATATACGTAAAGCAATGTGGGGCTATGCTGGAGATTATTTCCGCTTTGAGTCTTTATACTATAGTTTTCCTTTTCTTTACTTTAGTTTAAAATTTTTAAGTGATAAAAAAGCAAAGCTAAATATTGTACTGTTGGGCAGTACCCTTATCCTTCTGCTTCTATTACTTTTTTACCCCTATCAATTGGAATTTAAAAATACGATTCAAAGTGGACAACGGAATTTCACGAGCTTTATACTCATTGCAGAAGCACTTATTTTATACCTACTTTATAAGACAGACTTTAAAAAATGGGCCTATCCCCTCCTCTTCCTACTGGTTTTTGCAGAAATAACCTTTAATTCCAGTTCGGCTGTCAATGACCGTATAGTACTCAGTAAATCTGAATTTAAAGCCAAAATTGGATATAACGACTACACAATAGAAGCCCTAAAATGGCTGAAATATAAGGATAAAAATTTTTATCGCATTAATAAAGATTACCAGTCAGGCTCTGCCGTTCACGGAAGTATGAACGATGCTGAGGCTCAGGGATATTTTGGGACTAAAAGTTACAAATCCTTTCAACAGCCCAATTATCTCAGGGCTTTAAAGAAATTTAATGTCATAAAACCGCATGATGAAACGGCCGGACGTTGGGCTGTAGGTTTTGCTAATCATCCGATTTTACAAATTATCGCAAACATAAAATACAACCTAAGTAAAAGTGCTAAACCTGAGTTCCTTCGATTTGGTTACGAAAAGATAAATGAACTTGGTGATGTGAAAATTTTAAAAAATAAATATTCCCTTCCTTTAGGATTTACTTATTCTCAAACGGTTACAGAAAAACAACATCAAAAACTCAGCCCTATGCAAAAGGATTTTACCAGTTTACGTGCTTGTATCGTAGATAGTATAGAAATCAAGAAATTAAGCGATTTACAAAAATTTAAACTTTCAGATACACTAACAACTTATAATTGGAAAGAGATACAAAATTTTACCGATAACTTAAAAACAGACACTTTAAAAATAAGCTCTTTTAAACAGGACGATATCAAAGGAAAAATAAAGCTAAATCAAACCAAAATCATCTTTTTCTCAATTCCTTTCGATAAATCATGGCATTTAAGCGAAAATGGCCAGGAAATTTCAACATTCAGAGCAAATTATGGATTTACCGGAGCAAAATTATCAAAAGGAGAGCACAAATTAAGACTCTATTTTTTCCCAAAAGAAAGAAAAAAAAGTATGCTATGGCTCAGCTTGTTCTTTTGGTTTATTTTTATTGGATTAGTTGTATATACAAAATTAAGGAAATAGAATAAGAAAACTTGCCTGCAAATAGGTGCAGGCAAGCTTTGTTCATAATAATCATCTACTTATTTAGCTGCTCTTCGTCTGTTTTTTTCCTGCAAAAGTAAACGTAACTCTCTGCTTGTCTGACCGGCAACAGAAGTATTTTCTTCTACCCTACGAAGTAAATAAGGGAGCACATGTTTTACCGGGCCATAAGGTAGATATTTGGCAATATTATAGCCATGTTTAGCCATATTAAAACTGATATGATCACTCATACCAAAAAGTTGTGAAGTAAAAACTCGCTTATCATCTTTGTGTACACCGTGTTTTTCCATTAGTTGCATAATATGAGTACAGCTATCTTCGTTATGCGTTCCATTAAAAACATAAATACGGTCTATATGCTCCAGGCAAAAAGTAAGGGCCGCATTAAAATCCCTATCGGTAGCCTCTTTATTTGGTTGAATAGGATCTTCGTATCCCATTTGCTTAGCACGTACCTGTTCACTTTCGATATATGCACCGCGCACAAATTTAGCTCCATAGAAAAAGCCTTCTTTCTCCGCAATTTCGTATTGATCTTTCAAAAATTGCAAACGATCATGACGGTACATTTGTAGGGTATTAAATACAATGGCACGTTCTTTATTATATTTACGCATTAATTCCAGCAAATAGTCATCTATAAAAGATTGATAATAACTATGTTCTGCATCAATCAAAATCGGTATTCCTCCTTCAAATGCCTTTTTACAAAGTAAATCTACCCGACGTTTAAAACCATCGACTAATTCTTGCTCGCGCCTATTAAGTGTTTCTCCTTTAGCTGCTTTTTCCATAGCCTCCTCAGAGCAGAAAGCCGTGGGTTTGAACACTGCAAAAGACACATTGTCATCTTTCGCCGCATTTTCTATGGTTCTCATCGTTTCGGCAAAGGCATTTTCCATAGCTTTTTCAGAGTTTCCTCCTTCGACACTATAATCTAAAATGGCTTTCACATTAAATTTATACATATGCTGCACCTTAGGAAAACATTCTTCTATAGATTCACCACCAACAAACTGGCGATAAATAGTCGGCCTGATAGCCCAGCCAACCGGAAAATGAACAGTTAAAGCCAAAGTGGTTAAAGACCCCCCAACTTTAACTAAAGCGTTACTACTAATAGCTTTAAACAATGTATAAGCCCATTTTAATTCGGCATCACTCTTGTATCCGAATGCAATTTCAGTATTATCAAAATCCACCATAACTTTTTTTTTGCAATGCTACAAAAAAAAATCTATTTTTACACATGATAAATATCAGCCCAATATGCAAATACAATCCCTTGATTCCAAGATATTTTTAAACGAACCAATTCCCGACATGCTCTCAAAGTCTATTGAAAATATGGATTTTAGTACTGCATTTCTACTTATGGATACGCACACAGAGAAATTATGCTATCCCTTAGTCGCTAAAATTGATGTGCTTAAAAACAGTAATAAAATAATTGTTAAACCGGGTGAAGAAAACAAAACAATAAAAACCACAGAAAAAATCTGGCACTATCTTTCTACTCATGATGCCGACAGGCACTCTGTTCTTTTTATAATAGGCGGTGGTGTGTTGTGCGATATGGGTGGCTTTTCTGCCGCAACCTTTAAAAGGGGAATAAATTTTGTTAGCCTGCCAACCACTCTGTTGGCTCAGGTAGATGCTTCTATTGGCGGAAAATTAGGCATAGATTCCAAAGGCTTGAAGAATGAAATAGGCCTATTCAAAACTCCTCTCGCTATTATTATTCATCCTGATTTTCTTAGAACATTAGATAACAGGCAACTATTAAGTGGATTTGCCGAAATGGTAAAACATGCGCTGGTTTATGGTGGCGAAAACCTTTCTAAATTGCGGCAGTTCGATATTTTACATCCCGATTTTGAAAGATTAGCCGGATTAATTTCTAAAAGTATTTTTATAAAAAACGATATTATTCACAGCGACCCAAAGGAAAAAAATGTTCGTAAAGCCCTTAATTTTGGCCATACATTTGGTCATGCTTTTGAAACCCTGATGTTGCGGAAAAAAACCCCTATTCTACATGGTTTTGCCGTGGCACATGGTATGATTGCGGAATTGCTTCTTTCCGCAATTATATTCAACTTCCCACAGCACGTATTAATTGATTACATGGAATTTATCCTTGGAATATATGAGAAATTAGCCCTAAGAAAAGAAGATTTTCCAGAAATAAAAGAATTAATGCTCCATGATAAGAAAAACAGGAATGGGAAAATCAATTTCACCCTATTACGCAATGCCGGAGAATTTGAAATTAATGTTCATCCTGAATCAGAGCAAATAGAAGCAGCATACATACAATATATAGAAACTCTTGAATCATAAAAATATTTATTATCTAAAAAAAGCCTTAATAAATGTTTCTGAGTATAATTATCCCGATGTTTAATGAAGAAAGCACTATCATTCAGGTATTAACTCAATTATTGGCATTGGATTTATCTGATTATTGTACTCAGATTGAATATATAGTGGTCGATGACTCATCTAAGGATGATTCTTTCCAAATTGTTTCTGATTTTATCCATAATTTCCAGCAAGTAAAATTACTTAAACAGCCCGAAAACAGAGGGAAAGGTGCTTGTATCCATCTTGGAGTGAAAAATTCAAATGGCGATGTATACCTGGTGCAAGATGCCGACTTAGAACTCTCACCAGCCGATATTCCACAAATACTTGCAACGATGCAAAAATTAAAAATTGATTTTGTGAATGGATCGCGTTACCTGCCAGGAATCGCACGCCCTTTAGCTTCGTACAGGCGTTATCTAGCTAATAAATTTTTTTCGGTGCTTATCTCGGTATTACTCAATGTACGAATTACAGATATGGCCTGTGGTTACAAACTTTTTACGAAGAAAATATATAATAAACTAAATTTGCAGGAAATGGGATTTGGATTTGAAACCGAATTGATAATCAAAGCATTAAAATATAAAAAAAATAATATCACCGAAGTTCCTGTACAATACTTTCCCCGTAACGCTGGCGAAGGGAAAAAATTAAATAATTGGCACGCCCTATATATATTAAAGATAATTTTTAAATATGGCTTATTTTAAAGATACTAAATTCTTATATGGCCTTAAAAAAGTGGAAAGTTCGCAATGGGCAATAATTTTCATTATACTGTTTATGGTATTTATGAGCATGGACCGTAGGCTGTGGACAAAAAAAAATGCTGTGATTTACTGGGATGCCATTTCTTATTATGCCTATTTGCCGGCAAGCTTTATTTATCATGATTTGAGTCTGCAATTTACCGAGAACTATCAAAAAAGCCATAAATTTATTTTCTGGCCGGAACAAACACCCATCGGCAAAAAGTGTATCAAGACGAGTATGGGATTAGCTATTTTACTCCTTCCCTTTTTTCTATTCGGTCATCTTTGGGCACTCCTTTCGCATTTTGATGCTGGTGGTTACAGCATTCCTTATCAAATAGCTTTAGTCGTGGCCTCCGATTTCTGGTTTTTTACCGGTCTCTTTGTGCTCCGAAAACTATTACTAAAATTTTTTTCAAATACAATTACTGCTTTTACCTTAATACTCATAGCACTTGGTACCAATGTGTTTTATTACACAATATTTGAACCCGTAATGCCACATCAGTATAATTTTGCAATTTTTACGATTTTTTTGTATCTCACGGTATTATGGTATGAAAAATCAGATATGCAAAAATCAGTGGGCATAGGTATCAGCATCGGTCTTATCTCTCTAATACGCCCAACAGATTTACTGATTGTACATTGATTCTTGTTTTATTTTTTAACAAACAGCAAAGGTAGTTAGAGACAAAC
>CAYQXT010000282.1:0-5342 GCA_964421365.1 uncultured Bacteroidaceae bacterium | reverse complement strand
CGGCCATGTTTTAGGATCAAACAGCGGAACGCCATTTTCATCTTTCTTTACCTTACCGTCTTTGCCTTTCAATAGCGTTACTTTAGAACCATGGCACTGCCAGCAACCATTGGCCGCCGCAGGATTACTTCCGTTATTGTAAGCCACATGACCTTCAATAACCTCTGCCAATACATTATCCAAAGAGCCCATTATCATCCCGGCATCAGCATGATAACTGTGTTGAAATTCTTTAGATTCTTTAGCATGACATTTAGCACAATCGTTGGGAGTTACAATGGTTGCAATATGATAACCATGGTGATCAAAACCATCTACATCATCTTTTCCGGCCTGATGACATTGAATACATCCAACGCCAACTTTTGAATGTCGGCTCTGCTTCCAATCGGCCACAATAACTTTTCCTTTATTACTTTCACCATGACAACTGATACATTTTGCAGTTGCGTCCGAAATTACGGGCGGACGTTCATCCGCCACTGCAGCAATTTTAGCTCCTGTCTTTGTTTTGGCTGTTTTATTAGAACAAGAAACCAAAGAAAACATAAAACAGATAAAAAGCAGTGAACCTACACTTAGAACTAGTTTTTTCATAATATTTCCAATTAAGTTTATGAATATTAATTTACTATATTAATGCTAAATACCCTAAAAGACATTAATACATTTTAATCCGAAATTAACATTTATTAAGCTTTCAAAATATGATATTTATCATATTGCTTAAAAAAACATATAGCTATATAATAGACAACTAATCAAATACATAAATAAAATATACAGAGAAAATGCAAAATTATATACTACTTTTGAATATTCTTTTCTAATTTTTTTCTTGAATAAAAGCAAAACTTTAAAATTATCCTCGATTTGAAAACGCCTTTACGATTTTTTTCACTTCATTTATACCTATAATATATAGAGCCGAATTATCAAAATTCCACATCCAAGATGTTTGATAGTATTTTTCTGGTATTTCATAATATATCAATTGATTATTAGAAATTTGACCTATTTTAGTCATTCTTCGTTCTATATAATCAGAAATTAATATCCAATGCTTAAATTGCTGTAATAAGACAAAATGTTGTTTCTGAAAGCTTTTTTTAATCGAATATTTTATTTCTTTAGGTATTTTTTCAGAAAGGAAGTAGTCAAAAGGGAGCTCCGCTAATTGACTCATTAAATTTAGGCTAACTACAATATCTGCCTGAAAAGGTAGTTGAGGAACAGCAATGTCTTGCCAATCAAAAGAGAGGGACTTTGAGTTCAAAGACTGCCAAATTTGGGTTACATCAAATTCTATAAATTGAATTTGCGCATATTTATTAAATTTCCTCCGTATTACTTCGGGATGGATAATATCGACCAAATAGATAATCTTAAATTTTGACGATAAAAATTCAATTGGAACATCAAGTAGCCAACCACTGCCCAAAATAGCGATACTAGAATATTCTGTATCTTCAAGCTGTTGAATAATAAATTTTTTAGAATTCTCCAAGTGAGAAGTCCAATTATCATACTCACGTACATAACGATTCAAAATTCCGATTTGCTCCTTTTTAATCGCTCTTTTTAACTTAGATTTTCTAAAACTATGATTCATTTAATTCCTTCTTATTTTATTAATAATCAACCGCTATCAAAATAGCGAAAAGGATTTTGTTATTTCAATTTCAATCAAAATATTATAAAAATATACATAACAAATATTACATCGACTTGGTATAAACAAATATATACATTTTTAACAAAAAATAAATCATTAAATATTTTGGAGAAAAATATTTATTAGTATTTTTGCACCATAAGACTAAAACAGTCAAATAATA
Organism: uncultured Bacteroidaceae bacterium; assembly: GCA_964421365.1. Classification (GTDB taxonomy): domain Bacteria; phylum Bacteroidota; class Bacteroidia; order Bacteroidales; family DYOH01; genus CAYQXT01. Next base: position 3,504 of record CAYQXT010000282.1, on the reverse strand, counting down.
TAAAACGTTTAAAAAGTCAAAAAATGAAAACATTAAATTTTAAGAAATCAATTTTAGGAATTTTTATTTTATTAGGAATGAGTGCAAGTGCACAAAATTTTCATTATGGAATTAAGGGCGGATTAAACCTTGCCGTTCAGTCAAAAATTGCGGATTATTATAATAATGAGAATATCCGAACCGGTATGCAAGCTGGAATTTTCGGAAATTATGCAATTTCAGACCGATTTAGTTTACAATCGGAATTCCTTTACGAACAAAAAGGAAGTAAAACAAATTTGATAACAAACAAATACGATTATTTAAGCATACCAATTTTGGTGAAATACTCCATTGGTAAAAGTTTAAGAACACCATTAATGTTCAATTTCGATGCAGGTGCTTATGGTGCTTACCTAGTAAATGCAGAAAGTGGATTAACAAGTACTGAATCAACTGGTTTCATAGATTTACTAGGGAATAGCAACAAAATGCAGGCCGGGGTTTTAACAGGTATTGAAATTGCTTATCCACTGGATAAAAATGCGATAAATCTTGATATTCGCTTAGAATTAGGTTTAAGCGATTATGCAAAAAATATCGATAATAAAAACAACAAATTAGTTTCTATCACTTTAGGATATCAATTCTAATTCCAAATTCACAAAAAAATCCCTATAAACATAAATTTATAGGGATAAAAAAAATAAAAAAAAAACTAATCTTTTAACAAGCCACGAGAAATAACCATCTGCTGAATTTCAGATGTTCCTTCATAAATCTGAGTCAACTTAGCATCACGCATAAGACGCTCAACGTGGTATTCTTTAACATAACCATAACCACCATGAATTTGCACAGCCTCGGTAGTAACTCGCATAGCAGCCTCAGCAGCATAGTATTTAGCAATTGCACTAGCCATAACATAATCCTTATGTTGATCTTTTAACCAAGCGGCCTTATGTATAAGTAATCTGGCAGCTTCCATTTCGGAATGCATAGTTGCTAATTTAAAGGCAATTGCTTCGTGTTCCGAAATAGGTTTACCAAAGGCCTTACGCTCTTTTGAATACTGTATTGCTAAATCCAATGCCCCTTGACCAATTCCAAGAGCCTGAGCTGCAATACCAATTCGACCACCATTTAAGGTTTTCATGGCAAAAGTAAAACCAAAGCCATCTTCACCAATACGGTTTTCTTTAGGTACTTTCATATCCTGAAACATAAGTTGGTGAGTATGAGAAGCACGCATTCCCATTTTATTTTCATGTGGGGCAACGGTAAAACCGGGGGTATCTCTATCTACAATAAAGGCATTAATTCCATGATGTTTTTTCTCTGGATGCGTATGGGCAATAACAAGAAAATATTTGGCATCCGAGCCATTTGTAATCCAATTTTTGGTTCCATTCAGTAAATAATAGTCTCCCATATCTTTGGCAATAGTATGTTGTTTTGTTGCATCCGAACCTGCTTCAGGCTCAGATAAAGCAAAAGCTCCCAAAACTTCTCCACTAGCCAAAGGAATTAAATATTTTTGTTTTTGCTCTTCGGTAGCAAACGTCTCTAACCCCCAGCAAACCAATGAATTATTAACAGACATAATTACTGCGCAGGAAGAATCAATTTTAGCTATTTCTTCTATGGCAAGCACATAAGAAATGGTATCCATTCCTCCCCCGCCATATTTAGGATCGGCCATCATGCCAAAAAAACCTAGTTCGGCCATTCGCTTAATTTGTTCAATAGGCTTGATTGCATTATCATCACGCTCAATAACTCCGGGTAATAATTCAGTATGCGCAAAATCACGGGCAGCCTTCTGAATCATCAAATGTTCTTCTGTTAAATTGAATTCCATGTATCTAAAGTTTTATATAGTTCTAAATACAAATGTAACAAAAAAATTGTTAATGAAATCGTTTGCGTTAATTTTTTGTAAAAAACCAAACTAAAATTCTCAGGACACACGAAATTTTGCAGCGCAAACATCTCAAAAGTGAAGTCTGGCAAATTCAAATAACTATTTAATAATCAGAAAATTACTTGAATTCTGAAAGAATAATTCTAATCCACTCATCTAATCGGCTTTCAACTAAATTTGATTGATTTTCGTAATCAAGCAAAACACCCATAAGTTCACCTCCCCTTAGAGCTTTGGAATGGTCAAAATAGTATTCGGTCTTAGGATATCTTCCTAGTAATTTACCCCCTCTTTCTTCAACAAAATCAGCCAATTTGGCAATAGCGTCTCCAAAAAAATCGGGATATTTAAGCTGATCACCCAGACCATAAAAGGCAAACTTTTTCCCACTAAAGTCCTCGTCTTCAATAGAAGGTAAGAATTCGTCCCAATGATTGGGTAATTCTCCTTCAAACCAAGTACTTGAGCCTAAAATATAATACTCATATTCCATAAAGTCCTCAACACTTGCTTCTTCAATATTAAGTTTTTCAGCTTTATTTCCCAGCTTTTTAGCTATTAAATCAGCAATTTTAGCTGTATTATTAGTGTGAAAGCTGTATGTAATTGCAATTTTTTTCATTTTATTAACTTTTAGAGAATTTATAATTAATAGTTATATAACTTTACTAAAGCCTCATAAATTTTATCCGTATTAGGTAAAATAGCGCCTTCTAATATTCGGTTAAACCCCACGGGGGTGAATGTTGATCCCAGTCTACGAACTGGGGCATCTAAGAATTCAAAGGCTTCTTCGGTTATCAGAGCGGCAATTTCACCGCCAAAACCACCAAACACCTTATCTTCATGCACCACCAGGGCTTTACCCGTCTTTTTCACCGAATTAAGAATGCGTTCTTTGTCCAAGGGAATTAAAGATCGTAAATCAATCACTTCAACAGAGGCATTAAACTCTTTTTCTATTTTTTCTGCGGCTTTCAGACACATGTGCACGGTATTTCCATAAGTAAAAATACTAATTTCCTCTCCCGTTTTACGTACTCTGGCTTTCCCAAACGGTATCATAAAATCATCGGGGAAAGAAGCCGCAGCAATAGGGTCGTTGTATAAAGCCTTAGGCTCTAAAAACACCGTCATTCCTTCTGAACGAATTGCCGAGCGCAGTAATCCAGCGGCATCATCTGCACAAGATGGATAAACAATTCGTACGCCCGGAAAAGTAGCCAAAGCACCTTCTATATTCTGAGAATGGTACAAACCGCCTCCGATGTATCCGCCGGAAGCTAAGCGAATAGTTACATTAGGGGTAAATGCTCCATTAGAACGCCAGTAATCGTGCGAAGAATCGATATATTGCTCCATCGCCGGCCAAAAATAATCGGCAAACTCTGCACCTTCGACTACTATACGAATTTTTTTACTAAAACGAGACATTCCGTTGGCCGTACCCAAAATGAAGTCCTCTGCAATAGGAGCATTGAACACGCGCTCTTTGCCAAATTCCTGCTGCATACCCTTAGATACATTAAGAAGTTAATTTAGGGAAATTATCTTCTGGAGCTCAGCTGACAGTAGATTGGCGTGGTCAGCCTGTTTGGATT
>CAYQXT010000281.1:0-5351 GCA_964421365.1 uncultured Bacteroidaceae bacterium | reverse complement strand
CCGTGTTTTGCAGGGCTTCGGACTGCGGCGGGGTATCGCTGCAATCCCTTGCGCATCGCATTCATAGCAAGGGCTTCGCTTAAAGTAAAGCCCTTACCAAAAAGTATAACCATTTGTTCAAGGGTATAAATACCGTTGATAATCATGTCCAAAGCTGATTTTTTCTATATTATTAAGCACCCTGGCATGTTTATTTTTTGGGAACGAACTGTTCTTTAACGACAATAGAATTAACAAGTCAGCATTAATAATTCACCCTTGCTTATGATTCTAATAACCACTCTATAGCTTCTTTTTCGTTCATTTCAAACATTCGTTGAGCAAAAGCATCTTTGGGCTGATTATCGTCTAACATCTGCTCCACAGAAATAGAGGAGAATAAATCAGAGGAAAGCACAATTGCCCATCTTTGAATTCCCAGATTAGTAATTTTTGGGAACAAAAAGCCTCCAATCCATGCTTGAATTTCTGGTAATAAAATTTGCCCAATTTGATTATTGGTCAAAAGTAATTTAGGCTTCTTCTCCTCAAATTTTTGCATCCAGGCTGCCATCTCTGTTTGTACCTCTTCCATAGATATCAAGGTTGTTTTCCATGTGTTTTTTAAAATTCCAGATGCCTCATCATAAAAAATTTCAAGCAAATTACTTGAATACAAACTCGTAAAATTCACATTTGTCATCATAATAAAATTTTTATAATAGTATTACTTTTTCAAATATACGAAATCTCCAACAGAAAAGCAGTATGCAATGGTGAATTATTAAATTGTAAATTGTTAATTCTGCTTATCGCTAAAGAATAGTTTGTTCGTAAAATATGATTACAAATAAATATGTTAGGATGCTTATTACTTAATTACCTAATGTATATAAAGATAAGAATTTAGCAAATTTAAAAAGAGCTCTTTAGATTAACTAAAAAGCTTTTATTATAAATACATGTAAGCACAGATCTATTTTATAGAATACTATTTAAACGTCATCAACCAATCAATCGCCTCATTTTCATTAGTTTCAAACAAACGCTGAGCAAAAACATCCAAGGGCTTGTTGCTTTCATCAATCATTTGCACAACTGATATATTAGAGAATAAATCACCAGAAAGCACAATTGCCCATCTTGTAGCTCCCAGATTAGTAATTTTTGGGAACAAAAAGCCTCCAATCCATGCTTGAATTTCTGGTAATAAAATTTGCCCAATTTGATTATTGGTCAAAAGTAATTTAGGCTTCTTCTCCTCAAATTTTTGCATCCAGGCTGCCATCTCTGTTTGTACCTCTTCCATAGATATCAAGGTTGTTTTCCATGTGTTTTTTAAAATTCCAGATGCCTCATCATAAAAAATTTCAAGCAAATTACTTGAATACAAACTCGTAAAATTCACATTTGTCATCATAAAAAATATTTAAATTAGTGATTAGTAGCCCACGCATGAAAAATTCGGGGAAAACTAATAATAGTTCTCTCATTTTTCGTAAAATTCTCTAAATCAGCAACAATAATATTTAAATCTCTTTCAGAGATAATATTATGCTGTATAAGAGCAGGAAATATTTTTTTGAGTGTAATAAGTGCAATTTCTTTTCCGACTCCAGTAGAAAAACCGTTATTCGTTGAATTCATCTGAATATTAATTAGCTTTCTATCATACAACATATTAAACAATTGTTTTCCAATTAAAGGGTTTGCTCCCAATATTAAAGCTAACTCTTGATATAAAACGACATACCGATTAAATGCGCTACTAAAAGGGTAAGAAAAATGCCCTGTGTAATCAACATCTTCAACGTATAAAACACCATTTGGTTGCAATTTTTTTAATAATCTGTCCAAAACCTCATCCGGATTCTTCACATGAGATAAAAGATAACGTGTATAAATAAAGTCAAATTTCTCAGTATAAGGTAGTTCATTTTCTGAAATATTAAAAGAAATAAACTGAATATTTTTTTGCTTATTAAGTTTTTTTGCTATTTCAATTATTTCCTTATCATAATCAAAACCGAATATTTGGGTATCCGAAGAAACTAATTTGCCAACTTCCTGTGGAATAAGGCCATTGCCGCATCCTGCATCTAAGATTTTTTTTGCTTTTTGAACCCCGGCTTTAAGAAAAAAAGGCTCTGAAAACTTCCAGGTAGCTTCGGTTAATTTCTTCAGTCGCTCATGACCACTCTGCCCTTTGGCAATAATGTAAGAATCTCTGCTCATCGTTTGTGGTTTTTAAATTTACCACAAAAATAATAAAATTTAACCGAAAAAAAATAGCAAGTAAAGAATAACCATTTGCAATTCAGGCAGTCTTTCTATATCTTAGTCCCGAATAAAAACATTATTTCATTAATAATCAATTATCTAATTATGAGAAAATTACTATTGCTAAGCCTATTATTTCCCTTTATTCTAAACACAAGTAAAGCCTGTACCAATTTTTTGGTAACAAAAGGAGCCTCTGCCGATGGTTCTACAATGATTAGCTATAATGCCGATTCCCACTTGCTATATGGCGAACTTTATTTCTGGCCGGCACAAGATTGGCCGGAAGGTTCTATGCTAAAAATTTATGAATGGGATACGGGAAAATATCTTGGCGAAATTCCGCAGATAAAGCATACCTATAATGTAATGGGGAATATGAATGAGTGGCAGGTAGCTATTGGTGAAACGACTTATGGCGGTCGTCACGAGCTGCACCACCCGGGGGGATTAATCGACTATGGCAGTTTGATTTATATAGCTCTCCAGCGAAGTAAAACAGCCCGCGAAGCGATACAAGTAATGACTGGTCTGGTAAATCAATTCGGTTATTATTCCGAAGGGGAATCTTTTTCTATTTCTGATGCCAACGAAGTATGGATCTTAGAAATGGTAGGGAAAAAACCAGAAGACAAAGGGGCTGTATGGGTAGCTCGTAGAATACCGGATGGATATATTTCCGGTCATGCGAATCAGTCCAGAATTTCCACCTTTCCGAGATACAAATCAAATAATTTTGATGACCCCAAACAAGAAACATTTTATTCGGCAGATGTAATTGACTATGCACGTAAACAAGGCTGGTTTAGTGGTAAAGATAAGAATTTTAGTTTTTGTGATGCTTATGCGCCTTTGGATTTTGAAGCTGCCCGCTTTTGTGAAGCCCGTGTTTGGAGTATTTTCCGCAAGGTGAATTCTAAAATGGACAAATACGAACAATATGCCATGGGTTATGATTTAAAAAATCGTATGCCCTTGTGGATAAAACCTGACCACAAAATCACTCTAAAAGAAATGATGGATTTTATGGGCGATCATTTTGAAGGAACAAAAATGGATATGACCAAGGATGTAGGTGCAGGTCCTTATGGATGTCCTTACCGCTGGAGGCCGTTAACGTGGCAGATAGATACCAGCTCTACAGATGTCTATATTAACGAACGGGCTGTAAGTACTCAACAAACCGGTTTCACCTTTGTTGCCCAGTCGCGTAGCTGGTTACCCAAAGAAATTGGTGGTATTATATGGTTTGGAGTAGATGATGCAGCCATGACCGTTTTTAATCCTATTTACACCAATATAACTAAAACTCCCAAAACTTATTCGGCAAATTATGGTAGCCTAATGGAATGGAAAAGCAATGCAGCTTTTTGGGTATTTAATCAGGTGTCTAACTTTGCCTACACGCGTTATAATGCTATTTATCCAGAGGTAAAAACAGCAAAAGACAATTTAGAAAACAAACTAATTGCCTATACTCCAGCCATAGATGCTGCGGCGCAGGAATTACTAAAAAAAGATAAAAATCTGGCTATCAAATTTTTAACTGATTATTCGGTGAATACAGCCAACAACACCGTAGATCAGTGGAAGAAACTGTACCAGAACTTGTTCATGAAGTATATGGACGGAAACGTGAAATGGAAAAATCCAAATCAACGCGACCCGAATTTGGCTCAGCCCGGTTATGGCGAGGCTTGGTATCGTCTAATCGTTAAAGAAACTGGCGATAAACTGAAAGAACCAAAGAAGTAAAACAAGCTGTAAACTATTGATACGATGACTTAAAATCATCGTATCAATGAGTTAATAGTTGCTTTCGAGCGTTTTTTTAAATAATTATACGATGACTGAGAAATAAATTTATTTTTTGGCACAAGAAACAATTACTTCAGCCCCCGTATTATTTCTTCTGTCTAGCAAGAAGAGTTTGAAAACTAATTTCTCTTTGGAAATTTCTAATATTTCACCACCACTTGAAATTTGATAATAGTTTAAAGTGTCGTTCTTATCCAAATAACCATTAAATATACTAAGCCCATACCCTGTCTGATAGCTTACATCGCCTGATTGAAATTGATACTGCGCATCTAATACCTCATTGTTCTCATTAAATTTATAACTGCAAGTACAGTTGCTCTGGTTGCTTCTGTTGTCCTTATAAGAGCATACATCAAATGTAAAATCCCCACCGGTAGGTAGTTGGAAAGTATCCACATTTAACTCATCGGAGAGTTCTAATTCTTCAGTTTTCCAACTCCCGTTAAGCTTATTAAATGTTTGTTTATCTTTGGAACATGAGATATATAACAAACTGATAAGTACAACAAAAGTGATTATTTTTAAATTTTTCATATATTTTAGATTTATTTAGTTGCGTTGAAAATAAAATAAAGTGTCTCGTGTTATATTTTTTGACATAAGAATTCCTAATCCGCCTGTTACATTAGAATACACTGAACTTTTTTCGACAAAAAAGTTATCATCCCCAACAAAGCCCTCCAAAGATTTAATGTATCTAAAATAAGCTGAGCTACATGCCCCAAATTCATAGATCTCGGAATAGCGATAAGCAATAGATAGCCAATCTTTTGATATTGAAAAGGGAACCGAAAAATGTTCAATTTCTTTTGCAAAGCCCTTATTTGAAAACACATAGACAAATGAATTTAGAGTTGCAGACTCTGTTACCATCGATTCAAACACAACCGGAGAACTATAATTTTGTCCATACAAAATATACTTACTTGAATCTATCTGGTTTTTTCTTACAAAACTAAAGTATGAATCAGATGAATAATATTGTCGTTTGACCTCGGTATTAACTACATCAAAATCGTAATAATATAAGCCCGCATAATCAGGATTATAGGTGTTTGGAGATAAGACTTTATTTATGATTATAAAATTTTCTGGTACTGTATCAATTGCTTCAATACTATTAAAACCAACTGCTTGTGCAATAATTTTATATATTTTCCCAGCTTTTACTCTATGTAGAGTATCTACATAAATACCCTCCGCCTGATGATTTAGTTCAGACAAAAATACCCCATTTTCGTAAATCTGAATTACGGCATCACGTATCGGTG
>CAYQXT010000280.1:0-5384 GCA_964421365.1 uncultured Bacteroidaceae bacterium | reverse complement strand
CCTGATTTTATGGCTTTTGTATCAATATTTTCACTTCCAGTATTCTGGTTGGATAGGCTGGCACAGTAGTTCACCCTGGACGAAAAGTTTTGAGTGGATAAATTTGGCTGGAATTGTTCGAAATACAGCCATTTTTATGTGGCGAATGCTCGATTTTGGTCGTTTCTCGCTCTACCTCGTTTTTATCCTGATAATTAGTTATAAAGGAAAATCTATTTTTAAGGAAACTGAAATAAAAAGATTGCTTTTGCTTATATCTATTCTGCTTCTATTTTTTTATACTATTACTGTTCCACATCGTTATTTGTCGGCACATCGCTATTTCATTCCTGTTTATCTTGTTTTTAGCCTGATTTTATTTATCAGTATAGATAAATTTATTAGAAAAAAAAGACTTAAAATTGTAGCCTATTCTTTTGTTCTTATAAATCTTATTGCCGGCCATTTCTGGATTTATCCCGATAAAATTGCTCAGGGCTGGGATAGTTCTCTCGCCTATCTGCCTTACATGAGTATCTGGCCAAAGGTCGAACAATATATCCAGAGCAAAAAAATACCCAAAGAAAATATTGGCAGCGACTTTCCAAATCTTGCATCAACCAAGTACATGAATTTAAGTATAGATAGCTCTCATTTTAAAGCTTATAACATTAAATCAGATAGCATTATTTTATATTCCAATATTTTTAATAGCTTTACAGATGCAGAAATAGATAGTCTGAAACACTGGAAAATCTTGAAAGATTTTTCAAAAAGTAGAATAAAAGTAATCCTTTATAAAAAAGAATGATATGTCAGAATATGAATCAACAGCGAAATACTACGACCAATTGCTATATCCAGCAATGGTGCGCGTAAGAAAAACAGTAGTAAAAGAGATTAAAAAGTTAAAACCCGCTAAAATAGTAGATTTATGCTGCGGTACGGGCAATCAATTGAAATTTTTAACCAGAAACGGCTTTAAGGATATTTATGGTGTGGACATTTCTGCTGATATGCTGACTGTTGCTAGAAAGAACAAGGTCAATTGTAGGTTAGAAGATGCTACAAAAACAAGTTTTTTCGATAATGAGTTTGATTTGGCAATGGTTAGTTTTGCCCTGCACGAGAAACCATACGTAGTGGCAAGTGAGATTATTCAAGAAGCACAACGCATAGTAAAACCAGGAGGTTATTTTTTGGTAGTTGATTATTCTTTTAACCATAAAGCTACAAAAATAGGCAAAGCAATTATCTCCTGGGTAGAAAAACATGCAGGAGAAGAACATTATACCAATTTTAATGCTTTTTTAGCTTATGGCGGGCTAGAAAAACTCATAGTAAACTACACATCAGTAAAAGAAAAGAGATTTCATCTTGGTGCTACGGTATTCAGAGTTTATCAATTTTAAATTGGAATTGAGATAGATTGTATGACTTTTAGTCATACAATCTATCTCAATCTTTCTACAAACCAATTAAAGTTAGCCCTACAGAAATAGGATATAATTCCGGCCCCTGATTCTTCTCAAAAAGTGGAGTGAGGCTGTAATCGGCGAAAAGCCTTAGTCCTCGAAAACCAATCCGAGCAGTTAATCCGTAATTATAAGGGCTTAACTGAAAATCATCTATCACTTTGTCCTTTTGTCCCTTTCCTCCCACATCATACTCTTGTTTATATTTGGCTTTCAGTTTTAACTTACCCTCTACACCCGCAGCAATAAACAGTCTGTGGTCTTTACGTGTAACCGGAATCTGAAATTCCAACAACAGAGGCACACGCAAGTAAGTAACATTTAATTTATTCTTTTTATACAAAGTATCCATAGGCTGACCATAAATCACCCCATTGGCATCTTCTTCTAATTTAATATTTTGTTTCAATTCATAAGTGTTCCATTCTACACCTAAGCCTGTTACTAAGCCTATATAGCGCGAAAATAAAGGGATATTAAACGGAATAGCATTTAGTGCAAATTTCCATGATTTATTAGTATTTAGTTCCATAAATTTCCCGTCTGAAGGTAGCTCCATTTTCTGAGAAGAATTAACAAAATTATTCATTCCCATCTCAAATCCTACCCAATGCCCTTTAAATTTACGATGATATCCATGCTTTGCGTCTAAATCAAAATAGTGCTCTTCATCATCGCCTTGGTCGGCTTTGTCGTTATCGTCCTCATCATTAGAATTAAGTTCAAAAGAATAGCGTTCTTTTTTTAGTTTGTCCAGTTCAGAATTCAAATCATCAATTCCTTCTGCATAGGCGTTAATCTGCTTTTTAAGCTCATCAATATTACTTTTTAATTGTAATTTCAGGGTAGAATCTTGTCTGGTATTCATTTCTTCTCTTATTCCCTGAATAGAATCGCGCAAAGCATCAATTCTATGCCTAAAATTTTGCTGCGAATTTTTTAGTGTTTCCAGCTCTCGCGCGTTTTCATCGTAGATAGTAATTTTACTTTTTCCAATTTTAATTTCCGTAGTATCTGTATTCTGAGCCCAAAGAAAATGGCCAAAGAATAGAATAAGTGTTGCTGTAATTAATTTTTTCATAACTTATTTTATTTTCTTGTAAGACGAACAGCCTAACGAAAAGTTACAGCCATTTTTTAAAATGATACACCCATGAAAAAATCTATTTCAAATTTATTGTATATTTTTTTGGGCGGTCAAGCGGGCTTTCCGCTTGTAGTCGCCTTGCCTTAGCTTGCTATTGTCTGAATAAAAGGAGCTTCCTTCCGGTCGCTCTTTTATTCAGACAATAGCTAAGCTTCGTCATCGGCGAGCTACCACTTCAATCCCTACCGCCGACATTCTGATACCAAAACGGTATCCTATTTTTTATAATCTTGCTAATCTTTAAATCAAGGTTAAGACAATGATTAAATGGTCAATAAATGCAACAAAGTGGTAATTGAAATGTAAAAGAGACTATTTTTTAACAAAAAAATAAGGACTTCATTAAAAATGAAGCCCTTACTGAAATATAACTTAAAAATTTTTTCAAGCTTGAGTTTTAGACTGTTTCCAGACCATAAATCCTCCTCCTAACAATAAAATAATAACTAAAATTGAAGCTATCAGAGAAATTGAATTTCCGGTAGCATAAGATTTAGGTTCAAATTTCATTTCAATCAGATGTTTCCCTTCTGGAACAACCATAGCCCGTAGTACATAATCAGCCCGGACAATTTTTGCCGGTTTTCCATCAATATAGGCATTCCAGCCTTTATCGTAATAAATTTCAGAGAAAACAGCTAACTCATTGTGTTTGCTATTACTTTGATAACTTAAATGGTTAGGCTGATAACCATTGGCTGCCATATCAATTAAATCGGCTGTATCTAAAGTGTCATTGGCTTTAAAATTACCTAAATCGGCTTTAAACTTTTGGTCTATAACCGCCACGTATTTAGGATTAATACTATCCAGTGCTTCAATTTCTGCATCGGCATTTTTTACCCATTTTATGGTAGGTACGAACCAAACATGACCGAGCGCATTCATGTTAATAGCATAACCTGCCTGGCTATATATGATGTATTTATCATTAAGCATATTCAATACGGGCGAAAGTTTCAAAATGCTGTCAATATCACTAAACTGAACGCCTTTTGTACCGAGAACTTGCTTTAGTTTTGTGATTTCTCTTCCCAACTGGTGATTGATTAAATCCTGATAACGACGTAATTTGGCTCCATGATAACCTCCAATTGATTTATGGAAATAAGGCGTATAAGCATCATTGAATACACTTCTAGTTAAGTTCAGTACACGATAATCGGGATCAACATCCTTTAAGATCACCTCATCAGCTTGCGTTTTATGAAACTGATTGGCTATCTGACGTTTATTCACGAAGTCGTCTTTGTTCAGATAACGGCGGTCGACTACCCATAAATCAATTAAAATCAGGAAACCAAGAACCAGTAAAAAGTATTCTTTTTTTAGCTTCTGATTAATGAAAAGCCATAAAGTTCCTGCACCAAGAAGTACAAATACTAAGCTGCGCAAAGCATCCATGCGTAACATGGCTGCACGGTCGGCGTGTAAACTATCGGAATACACTTTTATTAAATTCTGCGGAAAACCGGCTTGTGCCAATTGTGCATTCATGTAGGCATCGTTTTGCCCCGTAAAATTGAAGAATAATCCACCAAATAATAAGAATATGAGTATCAAACCACCGACAATTCCGGTACTGTAAAGCAGTGCTTTATTCAATTTTCCTTTAGATAGTACTTGATCAAATACTTTTTTCAGTGCCAAAGCGCCCATTAAAACTACTGAAACATTAGCTGCAACGAGTATCATAGACACGGTTCGGAACTTATTGTACAGAGGGAAATAGTAGAAAAATAAATCGGTGAACCATTCCAGATTTCTTCCCCAGGAAAGCAGCAAAGCGAGAATTGTAACGCTAACGAGCCACCATTTTTCGGGCCCTTCCAATAGAAAAAATCCAAGAACAAACAAAAAGATAACGATAGCTCCAAAATAAACAGGGCCAGAAGTGAAAGGCATTGGTCCCCAATAGGTACCACTACTTTGAATAATGGCATTTACCGTTTGTGGAGGTACTCTATTTTTTATTAAATTTTTATAGGTTTCTGAATTTTGGTCTAAGCGCTCAGTTCCTCCGCCTGCAAAATTAGGAATTAAGAGAGTGAAACTTTCAGCTTTACCATAGGACCAGGCCAGAGCATAATCTTTATTGAGGCCGTATGAAACTTTAGCTCCTTCTTTGGCTGTTAATTCCGATTTTCCGCGAATACTCTCTTTTCCGTATTCGTAGGTTGTCCATAAATCTCTTATTCCGGGGCCAACAGCAAGTAAAGAAGCAACGAGTGCTATACTCGAGGCGCTTAAGAAATGCTTTAATTCTTTCTTTTTGAGTGCATAAACAAACTCTACAATAACAAAAACAAGAATAGTAAGTGCCAAATAATAAGTTATTTGTGGGTGATTCGAAGCAATTTCCAAACCAAGGAAAAAGAGGGTCATAATTCCGCCCAACCAATATTTTTTCCGGTATATAAGTATAAAACCGGCCAAAGTGGGCGCCATATAGGCAATGGCATAGGTTTTAGTGATATGTCCGGCATCTATAATTATCAAATTATAGGAAGCAAAAGCAAAGGCAATAGCTCCGATTATACTGAGCCATTTGTTAAAACTCAGGCTGATAAGTAAAATATAAAAACCTAACAGATAAGTAAACAAGATTGCCACGGTTGTATAAGGCAATCCCAGTCGCATAGCGCGATGCAAATAGGCAAAAATATTGTGCGATTTTCCATTTTTTATCTGATAAGCCGGCATTCCTCCAAACATGGAATTTGTCCAGAGAGACTCGTTCTTAGGATGCGTTTTATCAAATTGTACTAACTCATGTGCCATGC
>CAYQXT010000279.1:0-5391 GCA_964421365.1 uncultured Bacteroidaceae bacterium | reverse complement strand
CAACACATCCTTTCTCTCTGTAATCCATGCCACAGATTCTACATGCATGGCATTCAGACCGAAAAGTAAGCTGGTAAATACGGCCATAGGGAAATAATAACTTTTTTTGTTGGCTCTGAATTTTTGTTCGAAAAGTTTAAATAAAACTAAGGAAAAGAAATATACGCCAAGAGTATTTAATAGATGTAGGATTAGATTATGCAAATGAAAAACAAAAGGTTTGGGCTCGTAGGCATGTTTATTATCTGGGTCAGTGGATTTTCTTTTTCCTGCGAGATTGAAATCTACTGCCAAAGAAAGCATGGCCAAAGGGTGGTAGTTACCCATCCAATATTGCGAAAATTGTTTTTTTACCCCTTTCCAGTTTAGTTGTTCCAGTTGATAATTTTGTGAGGCATAACTACTGTCATCCCAGTTGGTGAAGTCGTTATCTAGAGAGGGAATATAGGCAATGAAAGTTAAAATAGCTATTATAAAAGCAGCTAAGTAAATATATTTTGAGGAAATAGGCTTTGATTTGATTTTTACTTCATTTGGGGAAAATATTTTTGGTGCTTGCTTTTTAAGTTTGCTCTTATTTGCGTATTTTTTTTGCTTTGTATATTTCTTTTTTGCCATGCTACAAAATTAATTTCAAATCCGGATAAAGCAAATTTATTTATGTTTTAACTTATTGTGTTGTTTTATAGTTAAATAAGTGTGGCACTCAAGAGCTAATTCATTAATAATGAATTAATGTTCAAAATAAAAAGCATTTATAAAATAATAAAATTTTTGGCCTAAGTTTTTTATTTCTTTAGTAAAACTTACTTTTGTATTTTCAGAAAGTTTACGATAGATATATATAAATATGAAATACTTCTTTTTTGTTAGTCTTCTTTTGAGTTTTATAATTCCTAAGTATGGTCTCTCTCAAAATATTGAAGGTAGCCTGAAATTACCCCAAGGAGTAAAAATTCTGCAATCGGCCGTTCCGGCAGATAATTCAGGTGTATATATTCTGGGGGTCGATTTGATGAGTAATTATAGTTTCTATTATTCGGAAGTAATAAAGAAAGCAGGAATAAGTGCCGCATTACCTCTGGATAGCTTGAACAAAAGAATTCCTGCAGGAACACAGATTCATGGTTTTAGCGTTTCTGCCGATAATCGCGAAATTTTTTTTTCGGCCAATTTGGCTGGTGGTTTAGGAGGCTTTGATATTTATTCCTGCAATAGAGAAGAGCAAAGTTGGTCGGCATTAAAAAATCTGGGGGCACCTATTAATAGTCCTGATGACGAGTATGAACCATCCGTTTCTTCCGACAAAAATAGTATTTTTTTTACTCGTCCGGTAAAGGAGGAAAATGACTTTACAGATGACTTTAAGTGTAAAAAAATATTTGTTGCTGAAAAAAATGTGGAAGGAAAATGGGAGAAGCCCTATGAATTAACTAAGCCAATAAATTTGTATTGTGAGTGTAATCCGGTTATTGCACCGGATAATAAAACCCTTTATTTCTCGTCTGTTCGGCAGAACAATAAAAAGGGCTTTGATATCATGTATACCCAAATGATAGCTAAAAAAATATGGAAAACTCCTATTTTAATTGATACTCTAAGTACAATAGATAATGATATTGGCCTCAGTTTTCCGGTAACAAAAGATTTTTATTTATTTTCGCGAATTCCCCAAAAAATCCACAAAAAGGATATTTTCCATTTAACAAAAACGATTATCCCTTCTAATTTCCAACATGAAAATACAATGATTCTAAAGGGAAAAGTTTATGATTTATATTCTAATAAGGCGCTTAAGGTACAAATAGACGTTAGTAATCCTCAAACCAAACGTATTATTGCCTCTTATACAACTAAACCAGAGGATGGAAGCTATTATATTATTTTGCCAGAAGGACATGAGTATGATATTAGCGTACATAAAAGTGATTACTCTTATCGCTTTACCCATGAGGATGCTAGGAAATTGAATAAAAACTCTGTTACTCAGAAAGACTTTATGCTTTATGGAAGCATTAGCCTTTTTCTGAATGTTTTTGATGCTGAGGATTTTTCTGTTTTAGATGCTTCTGTCACAGTAAAAGATGCAGATTCGGGTGATGAAATAAAAACCCGAATGACTAAGGAAAGAAAGGGTCGTTATATTCTTGGTTTAGACATCGGGAAAAAGTATTATATAAGAATAGAGTCGAAAAATCATTTAGCCTTTGAAATGCCTTTTTCTTTAGATGAAATTGTTCAGTTTAATAATTTTGAAAAAGATGTAGAGTTGAATCCTACTTACGAAGATATACAATTTGATATTAGTAATTCAGAAACACAGGAAGAATTAGATTCGGTAGAAATTTATGTTACAGATAGTGAAACTGGAGAAGAGCTTAAAATCAAAACAAAGAAAAATAAGGATGGAAAATATGTTTTGAAATTAAAAAAAGGAAGAAAGTACAAAATTAAGGTTAAAGCCCCTAAGGGCTATGCGTTTTTTAATACCAATATGGATATGACCAAAGAGGTACCTCATAAAATGGATGTAAAATTAGAACCTCTTAACGCAGAGACAAAATTGACTTTTAGTAGTATTCAATTTGAAACGAATTCAGCCGAAATTGATGTTAATTCTTTTCAGGAACTAGGTGAATTAGTGGAATTAATGAAAGATAATCCGAATATGAAAGTAGAAATTTCAGCACATACCGATGATGTTGGTTCGGAAGCCTATAATCTGAGACTTTCGGAAAAAAGAGCACAAGCCGCTGTTGATTATCTTATTCAAAATGGAGTAAAGTCAGAGCAATTGGTAGCCAAAGGCTTTGGCGAAAACAAACCGATTGTTCCCAACGATTCGGACGAAAATAGAGCCAAAAACCGTAGAGTAGAATTACGAATCATAGATGTGAATTTGAAAAGTGAAAAGTAGATACCTTAAGGAGAGCAATAGCACTCTTAAGCGTTAATTAAAGTAGAAATGCTAATTCGAGTAATTCGTAGAGAAAATATAATTTAGATGAGAAATATAATTATTGCAAGTATAGTATTTTTAATGTTTTGGTGGCAACATGCTGTTGCACAGCGGCCTCTAAAGTATAAAGAAGTATATCAGATTCTTAAGACCAAGAGTAAGGAAGAAGCTTATATGTCACTTCAGGAATTTCAGCATCAAAATCCGCAGCATGCCAATGTTTATTTTCAATTGGGCAAAATCACAGAATATTATTCTAAGCTTTTTGATCCGATGATTTATCCTTCACTGGTAGAATATTTTACTTATGAAACAAAAAATTATCTTGGATTGGCAAAGCACTACATAAATGATAAAGAGGTGCGTAAAAATAGAAATTACTATGAAAAAGTGAAAATTCTGGATGGAGCTAAAAAAATATCATTGATAGATGTACAGCATGATATTGACCAAAGAATAAGTGATAACAAGAAATATGCTGAAAATGTCAAGCTTATTTCCTTTTATTTTCAGCGTAGTACATATTTTTATAAAAAATGTATTCAAAATTTCAGAGAAATAAATCTTTCTGAACCCAAAATTAAAGATTTGTATCTGATGGCAGACGACAGCCTGAAAAGCAAATTAAAGTATCTTAAAGCTGATTTTGATTCCACCCTTTATTATATCACGGAGTATCAAAATGCCTTAACTAATTATCCCTTAAAAAATTATCATCCAGAATATACGCTTAAACCAATAGAAACTTTTCGGCTTGAAGGGCTTACAAATGTGAGTTTTTTGTATAATCTGTTTTATATTTGGGATTTTGGCAAATGGGTGAATGATTTTAATAAGGTAGTAGAGAAGGAAATAGTTCCCCTTAGAGCAAAAATAAATACGGCTAATAATAATTTGGATATTGCACTGAAAACAACCTTAAAACTTGCTTCTCATTCCGATTCGCTACAAATGTATCATCCGGCAGATGCCCTTTTAAATCAGATTTCTAAATATGATTTTGCTTCGCCGATTGTAGCTCTGTTTCAATACAAAAAAACTAAAATAGATTTTTTGTTAACGGCTAATAATAGTTTGTTAGATAAGGAAATATATAATCCTGAAATTCCTGAATTAGCCAGTGTAAAGAAATTTAATGAGTTGGTAAATCAATATGCAGAATTAAATCAGAAGCTAAAAGATATTGAACGACTGTCGTCCTCTAAAGAATTGGAAAAGTATAACAATTTCATTATTAAAAATTTTCAGAATTTTCAGGGTTTTAAAAATTATCTTAATAAGGAAGGGGTAGAAAATGAAAAATTAATACAGGGCATATCAGAGAATTATAAGATTTTAATTCAGCGATTGGATACTCGGTATTTCTATCAAAATAAATATATTCCTTTTGCAAAAGATTCAATACCATTGTTCTATAATACCTCTGATTCGACGGCTAAATTTGTAGCAGATTGTTTTGTAACTTGGAAAAATACACAGATAGTTGGAGGAATTATTAATTCTGAAAAATCAAGTCAGAAATTTGGTTTTGTTGCTGCATTGTATAAAGGAAAGACCGTCTGGACTAAAAGCTTAAAATCCGGAAGGAAAGAAAGTATTCATACACAATGTGTGACCTTGGGTGATAATATCATATATGCCATAGGGCAAACAGCCGAGAAAGCGTATTTTGTTTCTTATGATGTGGATGGAAAAGCTACTAATTTATTTGAAAAGGGATTTTCTGGTAAAATTTTACATTTCAGTTACGATGATATAGCCCAGAGTTTCTTACTAATTTCCCAATCCGTAACTTCAGATAGTTTACAGATTCAGCGGCTAGGCTTGGTGGGTGAAGATTTATGGGAAACACCTCTGAATATTCCATTTAAGGGAACTTTTGTGAATAGTACTAAATTCGGCAATGAGTATTATGTGCTGGTTAATGCCCAGGGAGCTTATTTTCTAAAAGACAATCAATTTGAATTCCGAATGGGTAATAAATGGCAACCGACAATACTTGTTTTTAATAATGAAGGTAAGGCTATTAAAGTTAAATCATTAGAGTTAGGAACTAATGTGATCGCTCAAAAAATTCAGAAATTAAATAGTGCTTTGCTTGATATCATTGGTTACTATGGAAGTCTTGATAATAAGGAAAATAGAGTCTTTTATTTTTTGTTGGATAAAGATTTAAATACGCTTAAAAAATTATAATAGATGATTAAAACACAAGCATGGATACATTCCTTTCGACTGCGAACTTTGCCTTTATCCCTTTCGGGAATTATTCTTGGAGGATTTTTAGCAGCCATGCAAAATTCTTTTAATATTTTGGTTTTCGTTTTGGCACTGCTGACCACATTGTTCCTTCAAATTTTGTCTAACTTGGCTAATGATTACGGCGATTTTAAAAGTGGTGTGGATAACCATGAACGTGTAGGCCCCAAGCG
>CAYQXT010000278.1:0-5407 GCA_964421365.1 uncultured Bacteroidaceae bacterium | reverse complement strand
TTGAAAAAACAGAGCGCAAGGAAAGGATATTTAGTCATGGTATCTACCACTATAGTAACGAAGGTATTGCATCCTGGTATGATTTTACTATCGAGATAATGAAACTAGCCGGATTAGATTGTAAAATTATACCGATTGAAACAAAAGACTACCCTACTCCTGCTAAACGTCCTTTTTACAGCGTTTTAAATAAATCAAAAATTAAAAATACATTTGGAATAGAAATTCCTTACTGGAAAGATAGTTTAGAAAAATGTATTAAATTATTGACGAATGGATAGAAAAGAAATTTCTTTACACAGTATAAACATCTAATTATTAATTATATAAAAAAATCTTAAACTTATGAAAAAAAGTATTTTCATCATTTTAGGTTTTATTCTTTTCCTTTCAAATGCTTGTAGTAACGATATAACAAGTACAGAAAAAAAATTTATTGGAACATGGAAATTGCAAGATTATTCTTCTAACGAAGTAGTGCCACCAGAGCAAAAGGCAACTTATGATGCAAATATTTCCAATCTAAAATCACGTTTCAGGCTTGTCTTGCTGGAAGATAGAACATTCTTGCGCGATGGCTTTGCTCCTTCTACCGAATCGGGGGAGTGGTTTATTAATCCTGATGGAACTTTGCTAAATTTCAAAGGCAAAACAGGTAAAGCAGGAACTGTTTTTGTCGAAAAAAACGATGGACAAAATATGGTTCTATCAGTCGAAGATGGCCAAACAAAGGTAAAATTAGGATTAGTCAAATTACCACAGTAAAATAAAAGCCTTGCCAAAGTTATTCAGCATTTTAACTTTGGCAAAGTTTAATAGAGTATTGTGGCAGCTCACAATTACTCTTTGATCTTTCTGAAATTAGAAATTAAGAATTAAACTTCAAGTCGGTTTTTAAATGGTAAAAAGGTCATAAAATCTGCATGATGTACTATGTATGCTTCCGTACTTCGTCTAACCATATCCCCCTCTTTGGCGTGGGCAGCTATGATATGGCAAACTTCGGCAGGTATGCCACATCGCTCTGCTATAGAAACCCCGGAAAATGGATGACGCAAGTACTTACCATAATTCCCCTGTACCGGATTTCCGTATTCGTCTAGTTCATATTCTAATAGTTTACCCACATCCGCCAATATAGCTCCGGCAATAAGTACATCCATATTTACCGGTAAATCTTTAGTGAAAAATTTATTCATCTGCTTACCGGCATCTCTAGCTATATGTACAACTGCCCGCTTGTGTGCCATAAATGTCACCTCTAAATCCGACACCAAAAGTGTAAAAGGTATCCGGTTCAAATCAGCGGCAGATAGCACACTCCTTGCCAGAGCTAATTCCCAAGTATTATGCACTTTCTGACGTAAATCTTCGTCTTTTATCCACCCCAGTTCTTCCGACCAAAGTTTTAAAACTTCCTTATTTATTTTCATTATAATTTTGCAATAATTGCATTAGTCATTTCTTCAGTAGAAGCAGCACCATTTTCTAACACCTCTTGTTTCCCTCTCATTTTCAGCATATCGTAAGTCCTTACTTTGCCTTCTGAAATTACTTCGGCAATGGCTTTTCTGATTTTTGTTGCGATATCCTGCTCATCTATAAAATCTAGCATCATACAAGCAGATTCAATCATAGCAATAGGATTAATGATTGGATTCTTAAACTCAGCATATTTGGGTGCAGAACCGTGTGTGGGTTCGAAAACAGCTATTCCATTATCTGGATTATACTGTGCACTGCACGCAAAGCCCAAGCCACCAATTAAGCCGGCAAACCCATCAGAAACTATATCTCCAAACATATTGCCAGCTACGATAACTCCATAATCCTCCGGATTTTTGGTTAGCCACATCATTTGGGCATCTATATTGGTATTTTGCAATCGTATTTCGGGATAATCGGCTGCTTGCATTTGTTTGGCCATTTTATACATCATTCCCGATGTTTCGCGGATTACATTAGGCTTTTCACACAATGTAACAGATTTATATCCATATTTCTTTGCATGATCAAAAGCTGCCCGTAGAATTCTTTCTGTAGCCGGTTTAGAAAAGATACGAGTGGATACAGAAATATCCTCAGCCGAATATTTTCCGAAATTTTTGGCAAATTTTGGATGTTTCATTAAGGCTTCATATAAAACTCCCTGTGGATTTGACCATTCAACACCACCATATAATCCCTCAGTATTTTGGCGATAAATTACTACATCAACCTCTGGCTCTTCTATGCTACCGTCTGCACCACGACGAATAAAATTAAGTGGATTCCCCTGGTAGGTCTTACACGGACGGGCACATATATCTAAATTAAAATACTGACGTAAATTTACAATCGGGCTGCTATACACTAAGCCTTTTTCCTTAAGTTCAGAAGCTAATTCGTCAAAAGCTTCGTCCTTAGGCTTTGAAGTGATAGCACCAAAAAGGGCTACTTTATGCTCAAGCAAAAGGTCTATCGTTCTCTGTGGCAATGGATTTCCTTCGTTTATCCAAAATTCCCAGCCAATATCGCCCTCTACATAATCTGCTTCAAAGCCGGCAGTCTCAAGCACTCGAATAGCTTGTGCCAAAACTGCTCTTCCTATCCCATCGCCAGGCAAACTAACTATTGTTCTTCTTTTCATTTTCTTTAGTCTTATTTGATTTTAAAGTCTTACAATTTTATGAATTTTTATACAAATTCAAAAGGAAAATCTTAATTTTAACTAAAAAAATGAATTAAGCTTAGAATTTAACTTACAAATTCATAAAATAAAAAACTCCGACAGAATCTTCCGGCGGAGTTTTAATAATTTGTATGATGAGATGGATCTAATAGATGAAATTTAGATTACATAGTTCGTTAAATTTTGCTAAATATTTGATTAATAAAGATTTTTCATATTTCTTCATATAGAAATATGAAAAATCTACCGAACTATTGATTTTGTCAAAAACTATTTTTTATCGACAAATACAATTCACCATTAATAATTCATCATTATTTATTTAACCATCATTGGCATTAGAAGCATCAAAATATCTTCATCCTCAATTTCTTTCTCAAAAGGAAAAAATAAACCGGCTTTGCCAGCTTCAGAAAGTTCAACTCTTACTTCTGTTGATGGTAAATTATTCAATATTTCTACTAAAAAAGCCGATTTAAAACCCATCTCCATGTCATCACCATTATAATTACAGGCTAATCTTTCGTAGGCTGAAATAGCGAAATCAATATCTTGAGCCGAAATAGTCATTTCGGAGGAACCTAATTCTAATTTCACTAGATTGCTGGCTTCATTAGAAAAAACAGAAACCCTGCGAAGGGAATTATATAAATCCACACGATCCACAATTAAAACCTTATCGTTATTTTGCGGAATAACAGAATTATAATTAGGATATTCTCCCTCTATTAAACGAGCTACAAGAGTGAAATTATTGAATTTGAAGACGGCATTTTGTTTGTCAAAATCAATATGCATAATACCGTTTTGCTTAGGCAGTAAACCCTTAAGTAGATTACCGGGTTTTGCCGGCAAAATAAAAAAGGCCTCTTCTGTCGCTTTTACATCAAAACGGCGATAACGAACCAATTTATGCGAGTCTGATGCTACAAAAGTAAGACTTTCTTCATCGGCATGAATATAAACACCTGTCATCACAGGACGAAGTTCATCGGTAGAGGCGGCAAAAATGGTTTTGGTAATTCCCCGATACATCACATCGCTATCTAGCTCCAGATGAGAATAGTTATCTTTAACTTCAGGAAGTTCAGGATAATCTTCACCCGGAAGACCAACTACGGAGTATTTACCATTTTCCGAAATAATATCCACGGCCAGATTCTCCTCATTTATCTCAAAAGTAAGAGGTTGCTCTGGAAATTCTTTCAGAATATCATTTAAACGCTTTGCTTCTATGGCTATAACTCCTTGTCCTTCTACATTATCAAGGGTCATATTGGTAATTAAAGTGGATTCTAAATCCGAAGCTGTGATGGTAAGTTTATCCCCTTCTAAATTAAATAAATAATTATCCAAAATGGGAAGTGTATTTCTATTCGAAATGGTTTTACCTACAGCTTGCAGGTGTTTTAAAAGATCGCTACTCGAAACTATGAATTTCATTCGTTCTAGTTTATTTATTAATAGATATTTTTCAAAATTTATCGAACAAAGATAATAATTTCTATGTTTTTATTATCTTTTCTACCAAAAATTAATTAACAGCAAAAATCTACTATTCGATATTCTCTACTAAGCGAAGAATACATCTATACTTTAAATAGATATGTATTTGTAATATTAAAATAATGAAACGATATTAACAGGTTTATTAACTTTTTTGGCATTTTATCAACAAAAAAATTATGCTTTTCTAAACCCCGAATCTAAAATTCTACCTTCTTTCATTATTGGAATCAACTCAAATTTATCTGTTTGCAGGCAATATCTAATATCCTCTTCTAAAATATCACGCTTTTTACAAAATCGGGGCGAAGCTTTCATCAAATAATTAAAATAATCTCCTTTTGACTGTAAATGAATTTGTTGAGCAAGAAATACTGAATCCTGCCACCGATAAAATTGCTTTGTACTGAGCAGCTTATCACTTAGCAATCCGGCAAAAAGAATATCTTCGGTACTTACTGTATTCTTCCAGCCGGAGCATTGAATAAGTACATTTTTATCCTGCTCGACCAGATAATTGGCAAGGGAGCTAACATTAAGAAAAGTTCCGACTACCAACTGCTCAACTTTTAGCGTTTGTCGGGCATTTTCCTGCACCAGATTTATTACTTGTGTTCCATTAGTGGTCGAAATAGCTATATTTTGACCACCTACTCTTTCCTTACTAAATTCAAATGGAGAATTACCCAAATCAAAACCTTCTAATTTAATGGCATTTCGCTCACCTGCAATTAGATATCCTTTATCTTTATAGCTCAGTGTTTCTTTAGCATTCGCTAGGGTTACAATTTCTTTAGCTCCATTCGCTAAAGCGGTAGTAATGGTAGCACTCATACGAATAGCATCTATTATTACCACAATACAATTATCCACTACATAATGTGGAAAAAGCAGAGGTGAAAAGGAAACAACTAATTGATTCATTAGCAATCAGTTTAAAAAATTAACTACTACTGGCTTAGAACTCATTAATTGGAATA
This sequence comes from uncultured Bacteroidaceae bacterium, assembly GCA_964421365.1. GTDB lineage: Bacteria > Bacteroidota > Bacteroidia > Bacteroidales > DYOH01 > CAYQXT01. The sequence continues at coordinate 250 of CAYQXT010000278.1, read as the reverse complement.
AATTCTGAATCAATTTCTTTCCATTATTTTTAGCCTGTTCATAAAGCCCAAAATCGCGAGCTTCTTTTTCTAGTTTTTGTTTGCATTTGTGTTTCAACGCCTTTGTTTCTTCATCGGAGAAGCGTGTTCCGGCTGTTCTAGCTCTAAAAACTTCAAAACCCTGAATCTTATTCTCTACATACCAAGGGTTTATATCGGCATTCAAAATCATAGGTTTATCTATACCTATGTAAATAGTATCGTTTTGCTC
>CAYQXT010000277.1:0-5430 GCA_964421365.1 uncultured Bacteroidaceae bacterium | reverse complement strand
GGGGTAAAATGTGGATGCCGCCTGCAAATACATCACTAAAATAATGCCTTAGAATCGTATTTAATGTTTTAAGATTTCCACCCAATGAATCGGGGTAGGTAATCAACTGAACTTTATTTTTTACCGCCATAGTTTTTATTCTACTCTTGTGATTTCATAATCTTTAGACAGAATATAGTCGGCCAGATAGCGGTGTCCTGCAATAATCAAATGCTCCGTAAGCAAAATATTCTCTACAAAAGGATCATGTACTTCATTTCCTCTGTTTCGTTTTTGTCGGAAAGGGAGCGTATCTTTCCAGTTACTGGCAATAAATATCCGGGTATCTATATGTCTTAATAGAGAGACATAAGTACCTTCAATGATAATTACTTTAATGCCATCTAAATTCATTTTTGTATTAGTTACCGTGTTCGCAGAATAATTAATATCCGGTTTTGATAGGTGCTGTTTTCCATTTATTGCATCTAAGATATTTTGATTCAATAGATCAAGCCTTACTTCTGCAAAAGGGCCAATCCATAGCGGATCTGCCTTTCTTCTTGCATCGTTAAAGGCTGGTGGTAGAGCGAAATAATCATCCTGTCCCAGCAATACTGTATTGATGTTATTATTCTGTAGTTCTTGCAAAAAAGCCTTGGCTGTTTCTGTCTTTCCACATCCCGATTCACCTGCAATGGTAATGATATATCGCCCCTTTTTTTGCCTTATTTTGTCTGTGATTTCGGGAGTTATTTGTCTTGCAACTTTTAAGTGAGGATTTTGAATAGTCTGATTTGCCATTATAAATGTAGTTAAAAATATAGGTGGATGTTTTTTTAAACGATTTAAAATCAGGAATAAATTAGTAAGAATAGAAAGGATGTAGTCACATCCCTTCTATTCTTAAGAAATCTCAAACCTAATATCAACTAAAAATTATATATTACAGAGAACTTAGTTGCTCTTCCTGTTAATGGGCGTCCGCGCATATAGTTGGTTGAACCATCCACAAAAGCATCGTCTTCCATTTCTGTTATTCCAAAGGTATTCAGTAGGTTGTTTACATTTACCCGAACAGAAAGTCCTTTAGTAATCTTATAGGAAGCAAAAGCATTGGTATAAGCAAATCCGGGCAAAATAACCTTGTTGTTGAACTGGGAAAAAACTTTAGTTGTACCCACAATGCTAAATCCAATAGAAGCTCCGGCGTAGGAGTATGATGGGCTAATATTATACATTAAATCAGGTACTCTGCGTGGTTTATTTCCGACCTGATCGGCATTATTACTTTTGGTAATTTCTGATTTAGTGTAAGTGCCACCAACGGCGATATTTAAGTCATTAAAATTCACGGCTCCATCCAGTTCGGCACCATAAGACTGATAATCTATGTAAAAGATTTTATTAAATTCTGAATTCTGTTCAGAAAGCAAAGCATAAAAACCGGTTAAGTTTACAGCAAAAATGCCAGATTTAATTTTTGCGCCTAATTCACCCTGTGAAATCTTATCGGCCTCCAGACCTTTTAATGTTTTTCCTTCGGCAGTAATATATGGAGAGTAAAGCAAACGGTCTGCATTAGCCCTGCCTCCGACACTCCATCTGGCAAAAACGGCTTTATTGTCATCTATTTTGTAGTTTGCCCCTACCGAATAAGATAAATATTTATACGAATAACTTACCGGATTAGGATGAGCATTATCTAAAACAGTGGTTGTAGAGTCTATCGGAGACATAACGCCATCATTATTCACATCAACAGGTGTTTGCATATTATTCAAATAATAACCCGAAACACTTCCCATATCATATCTTACACTGGCATCTACATTTACTTTATCGCTGATATCAACACCTATATTTGCATAGGGAGCAGCTATATCGTATCGCATATCATATCCTCTTGTGCAGCAATTTCCCCAAGCTGGTACCCCATGAGCTGTGAGGCCATTTTCTGTGCGGGGAATGCTATCGGCACCAACCAGATTAATCAAACGGGGGCCATCCGAGCTTACATCTGTAAGGTAAGCCTGCCATAACCAGGACATGTCAATACGTTGATAGGCCTTGTAATAACCAGCCGTTAAATGGATTTTGTCATTAAAAGTTTTCGTTAAGTAAAAATCATTGGTAAAGTTATTTAAGCTATTAATCGCAACATCAAAGTTATGAATAGTCATGAATAGGCCATTGCCATTTAGATTTTGTAAATCAGCAGACGATAGTGCTACACCAGCGTTTGCACCATTGGCATAACTGGCTACATATCCTGCTCCGGCAATTGATGTGGCAATATTATCGGCAGTACCTATACTGACAGGAAATGGGGAGTTAAAACTTCCTTTATTGAAAGCTATTCTCGCCTTATTTTTCATATTCCAGCCATTTCCCAGATCAAATGAAAACTCAGAGCCAATTGCAGAAGAAATGGGATGCATTCCATCGGCAATATTACTGGTTCTTAGGTTTCCATTTGCCCCTACGCCCACCGTTTGTAAGAAACCGGGACTTTGGAGTGAGGCATAAAGAGCATCATAACCACTTACTGATTCAAAGTTAGGATTGGAAGCGCTACCAGTGCCTTTTATCGGCATCGGCATATAACTTATAGCCTTATCGTTTAGGTATTTGAAATAAATACGGGCATATCCTGTTTTAAAATGCTTGGTTAAATTTGCTTTTATTTGTCCTCCGTAATTTGCGGTAAAACCAACCTTTCTGGGTCCTTCTCCCTGACGGAAAAAACCACCTACATGGAAATTTACCCCATTCCCTATGGGTGAGCCATATTCAAAATCAGTCCTTAATGATTTATAATCCAGCCCTAAAGAAGTGGCTATACTTCCACTTTCCCGCTCTCCGGTTTTACTTATGAAATTGATGATTCCTGCTGGTGAGTTACTGGCAAATGTTGAAGCAGAGCCTCCTTTGATTGCTTCAATCCGGGCAACGGAATAATCTGCCCGAAGAAAGATATCTGCGTTTCCAAAAGAAATGTCGCCAAACTGCATAACCGGCAGACCGTCTTCTTGTAATTGTAAGAATTTAGAACCACCCGATGTGATAGGAATACCTCTTACTGAAATGTTCGCATTTCCCTCCCCTCCGGTTGCTTCGGAGTGAATGCCCGGAATATCCTTAAAAATTTCTGCGGTAGTAACAGCGCCAAATTGTTCAATGGATTTTGGTTTTAGACTGGAAACAGAAACACTTGATTCAAGTGCCGATTTGGGATTGACTACTCCTGTTACAACAACTTGATCTAAACCGATTAAATCCATAGAAATCTGAACATTTTGAACCAACTTTTGCCCGGCAGCGAGAGTAATGCTTACTTCCTGCGTAGTATATCCAACAAAAGAGACCACTAAGGTAGAGACTCCAGTAGGTAGGTTGGCTAACAGGTATTCACCCTTCGCATCAGTAATCGTTCCATCAGTCGTACCTTTAATCAGAACCGTTGCACCTGGCAACATTTCTCCTGTTTGTAAATCGCTAACTTTGCCACTTACCGTAGCTACTTCTTGTGCAAATATTGCAGCCGGAAGTAGGAGAATCAGAATTAAAAATGGTGTAATTTTTTTTTTCATATCATTAATTTTTTTTATGAATAATTATGAAAATATATTTTATTCTCCAACAAAATAAATAGATTAATATGTTAAAAACAAGTACTTTTAGTACTTTTCAAACCTTAGCATTTCACAACCGGTTGCGGAACCGGTTGTTGTTGAAAAGTTTTATTTTTTTAACATTTCAGAATAGAAGAGAATCCATATATTTTTTTAGTACATTTGTGAGATTGAATTTTAAAGTTGATTTTTTAATGAATACAGTAACCCTAAAAGATATAGCTAAACTACTTGGAATTTCTAAATCTACTGTAAGTCGGGCGTTAAAGAATCATCCGGATATTAGTCAGAAGACTAAAGATGCGGTAATGCAGCTGTCAGAAGCACTTCATTACAGACCTAATGCCGTTGCCGTTTCTTTCCGTTTCAAAAAAAGCAAAGTGATAGGATTAATTGTTCCACAAATTTCTGCATTCTTTTTCCCATCGGTAATAGAAGGCATTGAACATGAATTATATAAACATCACTATAATTTGATGATTTTGCAGTCGAATGAGTCTTACGAAAGAGAAGTAGAGGCTTGTAATATCCTTTTATCAAATAATGTAGAAGGAATTTTGGCCTCTGTATCCAGAGAAACAGAAAATTTCGGACATTTTGAAGATATCGTAAATGATGATTTGCCTATCGTTTTTTTTGATAGAGTTCCTAATCAAATTAAGGGAAATAAAGTCCTTGTTGATGATATTGATGGCGCTTTTAAAGCAACAAAGCATTTAATAGAAATAGGCCGAACCAAAATTGCAATATGTATTGGTAATCCAAATCTATTAATCAGTGATAACCGATTAAATGGCTATATTAAAGCTATGCAGAAACATAATTTTGAAATTGACAAACAGTATATTATCTCAGGGGAATCACCGGAAGACGTGGAAGAAAAAATGAGTAAGCTCATAAATCTTCCTGAGCCTCCAGATGCCATTTTTGCCATCAGTGATTTGACGATGTCGGGAATAATGAAAGCTATAAATCGAAGTAATTTGAAAATACCTGAAGATATAGCTGTTATCGGTTTTTGTGAAGAACCCTTCAGTTCTATGTATTCGCCACCCTTATCCACAATAAAACCGATGGGATATGAAATAGGCCAGAAGGCGGCTCAATTATTATTTAAGCGTATTAATGGGCAAGCAGTTAATCGACTGGATTTAGAAGTTGTTTTTTTACAAAGTGAACTGATTGTAAGTGAATCTACTGTCAGAACTAATTGATTGAGAATGAAAACCACTGTTTGTCCGCGTAATTGTTATAGCTCGTGTAGCTTTCGGGTAGAGGTAAAAGACCATAAAGTGTGGCGTATTTTTCCGCACAAAGGGAATAAAGCCACGCCCGAAGGAATTTGTCTGAAAGGCCTATCGTATATAGAAAGAGCTAATGCAAAAGACCGCATCCTTTATCCTTTACACAAAGATAAAAACGGCCGTTTTGAGCGCATAAGCTGGGATAATGCATTAGATTTAATGGCAGCTAAACTCACCTATTTTAAGCAAACTTATGGTGCACAAAGCATCCTGTTTTATGCGGCCAGTGGGATGTCCGGATTGTTAAATGAAATAAGCGGAAATTTTTGGCGTATTTTCGGCGGAGCTACTACCATGTACGGCAATCTTTGCTGGCCGGCCGGATTAGAAGCTACCCGCCTGACACTGGGCGAAAACAAGCATAATGCCCCTTGGGATTTAGAAAATGCCCGTTTGATAATTATCTGGGGAAAAAATCCGGTAGAAACCAATGTTCAGCAAACTGTTTTTCTGCAAAAAGCTATCGACAAAGGGGCTAAAGTGGTACTGATAGATCCACGCAAAAGTCTTAC
>CAYQXT010000276.1:0-5430 GCA_964421365.1 uncultured Bacteroidaceae bacterium | reverse complement strand
GAGCATTAACTTCAATGACGAGATAATTTTCGGAATTGGGGTCGAGGGCAAATTGTACATTACATTCGCCCACAATACCAATGGAACGGATTATTTTTATGGAAATTTCGCGTAATTTGTGATATTCGGTATTGCTGAGGGTTTGTGAGGGGGCAACGACAATGCTTTCGCCGGTATGTATTCCCAGCGGGTCGAAATTTTCCATATTACAAACCGTAATGCAGTTGTCGTATTTATCGCGAACGACTTCGTATTCTACTTCTTTCCAGCCTTTCAGCGATTTTTCGACTAAAACCTGCGGCGAGTAGGAAAAGGCCTTTTCTGCCAGCCTGATAAGCTCTTCTTTGCTGTGGCAGAATCCACTACCTTGCCCGCCTAGTGTGTATGCAGCCCTGAGAATAACCGGATAGCCGATTTTCTCTACGGCTTGCAATACTTGTTCAATCGTTTCTGCTGCTATGCTTTTGGGTGTTTTCACGTTTATCGAGCGCAATTTGTTGGCAAATAAGTTGCGGTCTTCGGTTTCTATGATAGCTTTTACGGGTGTGCCGAGAATTTTTACGCCGTAATTTGTCAGAACGCAGGAATTAAACAGTTCTGTCCCTACGTTCAGGGCAGTTTGTCCGCCAAAAGAGAGTAAAATTCCCTCCGGCTTTTCTTTGGCAATAACTCTTTCGACAAAATAGGGGGTAAGGGGCAGGAAATATATTTTATCAGCAATTTCTTCGGATGTTTGTACGGTAGCAATATTGGGATTTATGAGCACGGTTAGTATACCTTCTTCTTTGAGGGCTTTCAGGGCTTGTGAACCAGAATAATCAAATTCGCCTGCCTCACCAATTTTTAAGGCTCCGGAACCTAATAACAAAACTTTTTTCATTTGGATTATATTTTAATAAAAACCATATAGTCACATAGATAACATAAAAAAAATCTGAACTATTTAAGCTATTTAAGTGATATTTTTCACTCTTTACTATTTCTTTTTCACTTAAATATGTTTTTGTCTATGAGATTTTATTTATTATTTTCTTGATACTTCACTATTTTTTCTATAAATTCATCGAATAAGAACTCAGTATCCGTAGGACCGCTCGAAGCTTCGGGGTGAAATTGGGTCGAAAAAAAAGGCTTACTCACATGAGCAAAGCCTTCATTTGTTTCATCGTTCAGATTAATGAAATTGGGCTTCCACTCAGGCGATAAACTTTGGCTATCGACAGCATATCCATGATTTTGTGAGGTAATAAAAGCATGGTTTGTACCTACTTGCAGAACCGGCTGGTTGTGACTGCGATGTCCGTATTTCAGTTTGTATGTGTCGCCTTGTGCTGCCAGTGCCATGAGCTGATTACCCATACATATACCAAAAATAGGATTGTTATTTTGATAGGCAAGTTTGAGGTTTTCTACGGTAATCTGGCACTTTTTGGGATCGCCGGGGCCATTTGAAATAAATAAGCCGTCATATTCTTCTTCGGAAATGTCATAATCCCATGGCACTCTGATTATGGTAGTATTTCTTTTGAGCAAATGGCGGATAATATTGTTTTTCACTCCGCAGTCCACCAGTAAAATACGGTATTTCCCGCTCCCGTATATCTGTTTTTCTTTGATACTTACTTTTTCTACTAGATTTTCTTCATTTGGATTTTTCCAGTCGGGTACTTTATCGAAAATAATTTTGGCTGACATAGAGCCTTTTTCGCGTAAGATTTTGGTCAATTCGCGGGTGTCGATACCGTAAATTCCGGGGACATTATTCTCTACCATCCATTGGTGCAGGCTTTTCTCGGCATTCCAATGGCTGTACGCTTCCGAGTAGTCGGAAATAATGAATCCGCTGATTTGAATCTTGTCGGATTCATAGAATTGCAGCATATTGTCTTCTTCTCCAAAAGGTGGTACACCATAATTACCGATTAGCGGATAAGTTGCTACCAAAATTTGGCCGTAGTAGGAAGGGTCGGTAAGGCTTTCGGGATAGCCGGTCATAGCGGTATTAAAAACCAACTCACCGGCAACAGACCGCTCTGCACCAAAAGAATATCCTTTAAATTCCGAGCCGTCTTCTAATAGTAATTTTACTAATTTGTACATAAGAAGTTATTAAATTAAAAATTAGTATATTTCAATACCTATTTATGCTAATTGTTGCCTGATACCGAATATGAATTCTGATATTTTAGTTTAAAGTTAAGTTACTAGAATCATTTTCTTAAATCTATATTTAATGAAATTTTAAGGGATTTTTATGTCAATTGATACTTTTTGTTTCGGATTCTTGCACAAATCCATTCGCCTACCTCGCTTGTGCTTCTGGCATTTTCTTTGGAAATATCTTCTGTAACAATCATATTCTCCAATGCGCTGTTTACTGCCTCTCTGATAGCTTTTCCAGCTTTGTTCTGATTAAAATGTTCGAGCATCATGGCTACCGAAAGTATAGTTGCCATCGGATTGGCTATATTTTTACCAGCCGCCTGCGGATAAGAACCATGAATAGGCTCAAAAAGCGCATTTTTAATTCCTACGGAAGACGAGGGTAATAATCCCATAGAGCCTGGAATTACTGAAGCTTCATCGGTGATAATATCGCCAAACATATTTTCGGTAACAATCACATCAAACTGTGTAGGCCATTGTATAAGCTGCATAGCTACATTATCCACAAACATGGCGGTATATTTAATTTCGCTGTATTGTGGTTCTTTGGCAATTTTATCCACAGTGGCACGCCACAAACGGGAAGATTCCAGCACATTTGCTTTATCTACCAAGCAAACTTTCTTGCGTCTTTTCAGGGCTGCATCAAAGGCAAGGCGTGTGATGCGTTCTATTTCTTCAGTCGTGTAGGAACAGGTATCGAAAGCACTTTTGCCATCGGCCGATTTGCCTTTTTTACCAAAATAAATACCACTGGTAAGTTCTCTATAAACCACAAAATCAACGCCTTTGATACGCTCTGTTTTGATTGGGGATTTGTCGTAGAGCAGTTCGTAGGTACTTACGGGTCGAATATTAGCGTATAGCTCCAAACTTTTTCGGATTTTTAGCAGGCCTTGCTCAGGGCGCACTTTGGCGTGTGGATCATTGTCGTATTTGGGGTCGCCAACAGCACCGAGCAGTACTGCATCCGATTGTAAGCATTTTTCGATGGTTTCATCGGGCAGCGCATTGCCTGTCTGGTCGATTGCCGATGCTCCAATTTGGGCTTTTTCGGTTTCCACACTAAAATCAAATTTTTTGGCTACGGTATTTAATACTTTCAAAGCCTGAGCTATCACTTCGGGACCAATTCCATCTCCCGGAAGAACGGTGATTTTATATTTCATACTGTTTTTATATTCGTTTAAGTCTATTTTTGTAATTCGCTATTTGTCATTAATCAGAAATCATCTCTATTAAATTAAGCATTTTTTCGGTGGCACGGATGGCTGATTTTGTTTGGTCAGAAGATAATCCTCTTGTTTTTATTTCTTTTCCCTCAAATTCCCATGTAATTACCGTTTCTACTAAAGCATCCGATTTTCCGCCCGGCGGGATGCTTACATAATAATTGCCAAGTACTGGATGTTTTTTTCCCAATCGGTCGTAAATTTTCCACAAAGCTTTCATGAAAGCATCGTATTGCCCATCGCCAATGGCATTCTCCTCATACGATTTTTCGTCAAGGGTAACTTTTATATTGGCAACGGGTCTTAATCCATTGGTAATGGATAGATTAAAATGCTCTATTTGTATTGTTTTACGTATATTCCTGTTATCTAAAACATCAGAAATAATAAAGGGTAAATCTTCTTTGGTAACACTTTCTTTTTTATCACCCAATTCAATTACTCTTTGGGTTAATTTTTTGATAGATTCAGAGTCGAGTTCCAATCCCAATTCTTCGAGATTTTTAAGGATATTGGCTTTGCCGGATGTTTTCCCTAAGGCATATTGCCGGACTTTGCCAAAGCGTTCGGGTGTGAGCTTGTTGAAATACAGATTGTTTTTCTGGTCGCCATCGGCATGAACACCACAAGTTTGCGTAAAAACATTGTCTCCTATAATCGGCTTATTCTCAGGCACTCTAATTCCTGAATAGCTTTCTACTAATTGGCTTATCCGCGAGAGTTCTGTTTCATTAATTTTGTTTTTTATTTTCAAATGGTCGTTTAAAATACCTATAACACTTGACAGAGGCACATTACCCGTTCTTTCGCCCAGGCCATTTACTGTAGTATGTATTCCTTTTATTCCGGCTTTTATGGCCATAAAAACATTGGCAGTGGCCAAATCGTAATCGTTATGAGCATGAAAATCAAGGTGAATATTTGGATAACGCTCTACCATAATTTCACAAAAGTCAAAAGTTTGCGAAGGATTAAGTATTCCTAATGTATCGGGTAACATAATTCGCTTAATATCTTCGTCTTTGAGTGCATCTCCAAGGGCAAAAACATAATCACGAGAATGAATCATGCCGTTTGACCAATCTTCAAAATAAAGATTAACCGCTATATTTAAAGAGCGGGCATAAAAAATGGCCTTTTTGATGTCAGCAATGTGCTCTTCGAGCGTCTTGCGCAATTGGTGTTTTACATGGTTTAGTGAGCCTTTACACAGTAAGTTTACTGTTTTCCCTCCAGCCTTTTTTATCCAGTCGATAGATGCAGTGCCGTCTATAAAGCCAAGAATTTCAATTTTTTGCAATAAATTGTGTTTTTTAGCCCAAGAGGTCATTTTCTGCATGGCTTCAAATTCGCCCTTAGAAACTTTTGCCGAGCCTACCTCTATTCTGTCCACTCCTACTTTTCGCAGTAAAAGTTTAGCTATAGACAGTTTCTCGTGGGTATTAAAAGAAACGCCTGCGGTTTGCTCGCCATCGCGCAGAGTCGTATCCATTATTTCTATACTCATATTTTTTATTTTGATAATAACACTTCCATATCAGAACAGTACAGAAAACGTTATCTCTAAAGAATTAGATGATAAAATGTCTTGTATTAATGACTTTAAGTTTACAATTGTTTTTCAAAAGCCTCTATTTCTTGTTTGATATTCAGTAAATAATCAATATCATCTAAGCCATTAATTAGACAGTCTTTTTTGTAGGCATTGATTTCAAAATCTTCGCATTCGTTGGTGTCCTTGATACAGATTTTTTGCGAGGGTAAATTAACTTCCAATTGCTTGGCAGGATTTTTATCTATTTGTGTAAATATCGCCTGCAGGAAATTTTCGCTTACTTGCACAGGTAAAATTCCGTTATTGAGTGCATTATTTTTAAAAATATCAGCAAAAAAGCTGGAAACCACTACTTTTATACCATAACCGGCAACTGCCCAAGCAGCATGTTCGCGACTGGAACCGCTGCCAAAATTTTTACCGGTCACTAAAATTTCTCCCCTATATTTTTTCTGATTAAGCGGAAAATCAGGTATC
>CAYQXT010000275.1:0-5460 GCA_964421365.1 uncultured Bacteroidaceae bacterium | reverse complement strand
GCTCCTCTTATTAAAGCACAAGAAGCTGAAGCCTATCAAATTAAAGCCTTTGATGACTTAACGATATCCGGCTATTTTGATATTTATATCGTTCAAAAGAGCGATTACTCACTAAAAATTCAGGCGGATAATTATATCAAAAATATATTAAAAATTAAGCAAAATGGTAATTTTTTAAGTATTGAGATTGAAACCGACAAAAATGAAGACATCTCACTAAAAGAGCATAAAGCCAAAATCTGGATTAGTGCACCGGAATTCAGCTCGCTGGAAATCAACGGAGCTTTGCACTTAGAATGCGAAAATACCCTAAAAATGAATCGTTTGGATTTGGAAGTAAATGGAGCCGTTCGAATGGAAATGGACTTGGATTTAAAACGTCTGGACGCAGAAATTAATGGAGCAAATTTAGTAAATTTTTACGGCAAGGCTCAAAGTTCGACCATAGAACTTAATGGCGCAGGACAAGTACAGGCAGACGAGTTAAAAACAGAAAATTTAACAATCACCATTTCTGGTGCCGGAAAAGCTGATGTTTGGGCGACCAAAACACTAAACGCAAGCATAGACGGTGTAGGGTTAATTCGTTATACCGGAAACCCCAACACTATAATTAAGGATATTTCACTACTTGGCATCTTAACCGAATTGTGATAAATATTAAAGTCGCCGTAACCCTTTATCTACAACGTTAACATTCATTAATGAGTGTGGTCTAAAATCCAATTGGACAGATAAATTTACGGCCAATTCTGATGCAAATATGCCTTTATATACCAGACTTATTAATTGAAGAAGAGCATTAATAATTTATAATTAATATAAAGAGCGCACGAGCGGGCTTTCCGCTTATAGTACCCCTTATGCAGGACAACAAAAGCACGACAAAAAAGGAGTTCCGCTAAACGCTACACTCTTTTTTGCCGGCTTTTGTAAGCCCCACATAAGGCGCGCTACCGCTGCAATCCCTTGCGCATCGCACTACTCACGATGCTTTTGTTTAAAAGTGAGGAGTAAAAACATTGCTCAGAAAGTACTAAAATTTAACAATGTCACATTTAATCAATGGCTTAGCAGGTTGATAAATTTGTGTCTCGAAATACACAACAATTTCTTACCGCAAACCATTATCACAACAAGAAGTCATGTGATTAATCGCAAAACTAACAGATAGTCTAGCGGCAAACTGAACTCTTTTTTTGCCGATATTTTGCTTAGTCAAAGTTTTCAACTTCGACCAACAGAGTATAAGCATCAAACCCGCACTTGCACTCCTTAATTAATTATTAATGCCGTACAGCGAGAACCAACTTCTGACTCCCAAATCCTGACTCCAAATTAATAATTATTTTGTAGGTGTGAAACTTGAGGAAATAAATAAAAAAAATTAGCTTTGTAGCATAAAAGAATAATTATGAATCTCGAACTTACAAAGCCGATTGTTTTTTTCGATCTCGAAACGACAGGATTAGACGTTGCCAAAGACAGAATTCTTGAGATGTCCATACTGAAGGTTTACCCCGAAGGAGAGCAACTAAGCAGAACATGGTTGATGAACCCGACTATTCCGATTAATCCCAATGCCTCTCGTATTCATGGATACAAGGATAAGGATGTAAAGGATAAACCCAAATTTATTGATTTGGCCGCTGAAATTCTCGAAATATTCAAAGGGGCAGATATTGGTGGCTATAATTCAAATAAATTTGATATTCCACTTCTTGCCGAAGAATTTCTGAGAGCAGAAATAGATTATGACATTAAAAAGAGCCGCTTTATAGATGTTCAGGTTATCTTTTTCAAAAAAGAACAACGTACTCTTAAAGCTGCGTATCAATTTTACTGTAAAAAAAGTTTAGAAAATGCACACAGTGCAGAAGCTGATATCAAAGCAACATGGGACATTCTTCAGGCTCAATTAGACTATTATGATGATTTACCACGAAAAGTAGAGCAATTATCTGAATTTACTACCCAATCTAAATTTGTTGATTTTGCCGGTCGCCTTATATACGATGAAAAAGGAAACGAGCTATTCAATTTTGGAAAACATAAAGGCAAAAAAGTAAATGAGGTATTGGAAAAAGAGCCTGGCTACTACGCTTGGATGATGAACAATGACTTTCCGTTGTACACGAAAAAAGTACTGACAGCCATTAAGCTGCGTCAGAATTTTGGTAAAGTAAGATAACTATTAAATTTTAAGCAAATGAAAATATTATGTATTGGTAGAAATTATTTGGAACATGCTAAAGAGTTAGCACATGATGTTCCAAAAGAACCGGTATTTTTTGCCAAAGCCGAAAATGCCCTTTTGAAAAGTGGTAAGCCCTTCTATTATCCCGATTTTTCAAAAGAAATCCATTACGAAACAGAAATAGTCGTTAAAATAAGTCGCTTGGGTAAAAATATTGAACCCAAATTTGCTCCACGCTATTACGAGGAAATAAGTATTGGTATTGACATTACAGCTCGCGATATCCAGCGGAACTGCATTAAAAAGGGGCTGCCATGGGAAATAGCCAAAGCTTTTGACAGTTCGGCTGCACTCGGTAATTTCGTATCCAAAACGAAATTTACTAATTTAAATAATATCAGTTTTAATCTTGAAATTAACGATAAGGAAGTTCAAAAAGGAAATACCGGAAATATGATTTTTGACATTGATTTCATCATTTCTTATTTATCTAAATTTTATACTTTAAAAGTAGGTGACTTAATCTATACCGGAACGCCCGCCGGAGTTGGCGAAGTACATATTGGCGACCGCCTTGTAGCCAGTATAGAAAACGAAAAACTTCTTGATTTTGAGATAAAGTAAAATGCAGAATAAAATACTAATTTTAGATTTTGGTTCGCAATACACACAACTAATTGCCCGAAAAATCAGAGAATTAAATGTTTATTGTGAAATTCATCCGTACAATCATTTCACATTAGACGAAAGTGTGAAAGGCGTGATTTTGTCGGGCAGCCCGTTTTCTGTTCGCGATGAAAAAGCTCCAAATCCTGACTTAGAGCAAATTAAAGGCAAATTACCCCTACTCGGAATTTGCTATGGTGCCCAATATTTAGCGCAAAATTTTGGAGGCGAGGTTTTACCTTCTGCTCACCGCGAATATGGCCGGGCAAACTTAAGTTATATCGCCCGTGAGAATCCTCTTTTCCATTCGATTACAGAAAACACACAAGTATGGATGTCGCATGGCGATACAATTGCACAAATTCCTGAAAATTTTAAAATTATAGCAAGCACAGATGATGTAAAGGTGGGTGCTTATAAAATTCAGGACGAAACCAGTTTTGGCATTCAGTTTCACCCTGAAGTATATCATACCACGGAAGGAAAAGAAATCCTTAAAAATTTTTTAATTGATGTTTGTGACTTAGAACAAAATTGGACACCCGCCTCTTTTGTAAATACCACGATTAAGAATTTACAGGAGAAATTGGGCGAAGATAAAGTCGTTCTAGGTCTTTCGGGAGGCGTAGATTCAAGTGTTGCGGCAATTATTCTGCAAAGAGCAATTGGCAAAAATCTACATTGTATTTTTGTGGATAATGGATTATTGCGCAAAAATGAATTTGAAGAAGTACTACAATCCTATAAAGGTATGGGATTGGGTGTTACGGGCATAGATGCTAAACAAAGATTTTGGAATGCACTGAAAGACATTAGTAGTCCCGAAAAAAAGCGCAAAGCAATTGGGAAAACCTTCATAGAGGTATTCGATGAAGAAGCACAAAAGATTGAAAATGTTAAGTGGCTGGCTCAAGGCACAATTTATCCTGATGTTATTGAATCAATATCGGTAAAAGGCCCTTCGGCTACCATAAAATCGCATCATAATGTGGGCGGTTTGCCCGATTTTATGAAGCTGCAAATTGTTGAACCCCTGCGTTTGCTGTTCAAAGACGAAGTCAGGCGTGTAGGCGCAGAATTAGAGATGTCCGGACATATTCTCAATCGGCATCCTTTTCCGGGGCCGGGATTGGCAATCCGTATTTTGGGCGATGTAACTCCCGAAAAAGTAGCTCTTTTGCAAGCTGTTGATGATATTTTCATCTCCGGCTTAAAAACTCACAATTTATACGATAAGGTTTGGCAAGCTGGTGCAATTTTACTACCAATACAATCTGTCGGCGTAATGGGCGATGAACGTACTTACGAAAAAGTAATTGCGCTACGTGCAGTCTCCTCTACCGATGGAATGACTGCCGACTGGTCGCATTTACCCTACGAATTTCTGGCAAAAATATCCAACGAAATTATCAATAAAGTAAAAGGTGTAAATCGTGTGGTTTTAGACATCAGCTCTAAACCGCCGGCCACTATCGAGTGGGAATAAATGAATTACAAAAATAAAACTCGAAGCTACTCAAAGAAGTACACTTCGAGTTTTTTTATTATTACTCAATTCCCAGTTTCTGGCTTAACCAATCTCTGAAGAATTCGACATATTCGATAGAAATTTCAGTAATCAAATTTACATTTTTTTAGTCAATTATACTAACTCGCTTTTAAAAATTGTAAATGCTTTTTGATAACTTACTGATATTTCGAAATGAACAAAAGTAAGCATACAAAATGCGATACGGCAAGGTATAAATAATAAAATTGTATCTTTGAATGATAAAAATTGTGGTACAAATTTTGATTTTAAAGGATTAAGTAGTGAGACCTATTAAATCAACACTTTAATTATTTATAAGCTAATGATTATAAGTCGAAAGCAAAATTTACCATTCACCATTAATAATTAATAATTCACAATTACTTAAAACAATCTATCATGAAAAAAATTGCAATTTTATTACCATTTTTGTTGTTAAGTTCATATATAATAGCACAGCCGGCCTCCTTACTACAGCCTATACACGTAGAATGGCAAGCAGATAATAATAATATATTTCTAGCCACAGCCTTGAAAAAAGGAATACAGACACCTGATTCTCTTTCTTTAATCCTATTTTTTTCTAAAGAAGATGTAAAAAAGGCAGGAAAACAGAAATCCGTTGAATTAGAATTTCAGTGGTATCGCTATGCCAGCACTACCCGTTTTTTTGTACAAAGTAAAAAAGTAACGGCTTCCCCGGCCTACAAAAACGGGAAATATTACATAGCATTTAAATCCGGAATGACAAATCTTCGCCGGGGTTGGTGGGAAGTTCAGGTTATTTCCTATTCTGATAATGGTTTCATTTCCTATCAAAATAGTGAAAAATTTCAAATTCTTTTAAAATAAGCTTGGTATTAAAAACTTATTTTTTATCTTTAACAATGCAATCATTCGTTAGATTTTTCTTACTTTTACATCAAATAACAATTAATGAACTGAAAACAATGCCATTTCAAAAATGATGTAAATATGGAAAATTCTTATTATGAAATAGTTACTATAATCTAACGAACTATAGGCATCGTATGAATCTAAAAATATCACTTAATGAATGTTAAGG
>CAYQXT010000274.1:0-5462 GCA_964421365.1 uncultured Bacteroidaceae bacterium | reverse complement strand
CTATTCTTCCGGCAGCATTTATTCGCGGACCTAATTTGAAAACCACATCCGTAATCGTTAATTCCATATCCTTGGCTCCGGCTACTTCTTTCAGAGTCAGTAAACCGGTACGGGGATTAGAATTGAGCTTTTTCAATCCATAATAGGCCAAAATTCGGTTTTCTCCGGTGATAGGAACGATATCAGATGCGATACTGACAGCGACTAAATCGAGCATATCGAAAACCATTTCTGAGGGAACATCCATTTTTTGTGCAAAGGCCTGAACAAGTTTAAAGCCTACACCACAGCCGGATAATTCTTTGTAAGGATAGTCGCAATCTTTTCTCTTTGGGTCTAAAACGGCAATGGCTTCGGGAAGTTTGTCGCCGGGCGTATGGTGATCGCAGATGATAAAATCAATCCCTTTTTTATTGGCATAGTCTATTTTCTCTACTGCTTTAATGCCGCAATCTAAAGCTATTACGAGGCTAAATTTTTCCTCTTCGGCATAATCAATTCCTTTGAACGATATTCCATAGCCTTCGTTGTAGCGGTCGGGAACATAAAAATCTATCTTGGAATGAAAATTAGCCAAAAAACTGTACAAAGTAGCCACAGAGGTTGTCCCATCGACATCATAATCTCCATAAATAAGAATTTTTTCTTTGGTCATTATGGCTTTCTGCAGGCGCTCTACGGCAATATCCATATCCTTCATTAAAAAAGGATTATGCAAATTCTCTAGTTGTGGCCGGAAAAAAGATTTGGCCTCATCATAATTTTCAATCTCACGCTGTATAAGCAAATTTGTGAGTTCTGGAACAATTCCGAGGACTTCGCTTAACTGTTTTATAAGCTTTTTATCTCCCTTTTTCTTAAATCGCCAAACTTTTTCCATATATGATTGTCTAAAAGACTAAAAAAACGATGAACTCAATACGAAACTTTAAAGGAACTTAAATCCTTTGAAAGTTTTTATGCCTTGTTCTATTAATGAATTATACTAACCTGCTTCCGAAATTTGTAAATACTTCTTGATAACTTACTGATGTTCTAGAATGAGCAAAATCTAGCATACAGAATGTGATACCGGTACGGTATAAATCTATGTTGTGGGTATTTTTAAAATCTCAGCCTCAAAAACACCAGAAATTTCTTCTACTAATTGATTTTTTACTATTTCAAAATTTATCTTGGTTTTTTTTAACTCTACTTGCATAGAAGTCATGCCTTTATCTATAAAGCCACAAGGATTTATATAACTAAAAAATTTTAAATCAGTATTAATATTGAGGGCTATGCCATGCATCGTTGCTCCACGGCTCGATTTGATCCCTATGGAACAAATTTTACGAGCGGTAGGTAAATTTGCATCTATCCACACACCTGCTGCTCCTTTCATTCGTGAAGCTTTTATCTCAAAATCTTGCATTAATCGTATAATGCTTTCTTCTAAGCGATAAACAAATTCGCGCGTTCGGATACCAAAATTTTCTAAATCAAAAACAGGATAAACAACTAATTGCCCAGGCCCGTGGTAAGTTATATCACCGCCTCTATCTATTTCATAAAAGGAGGCACCTATTTCGTTTAACCATTGGTCGGTAATTAGTAGGTTTTCTTTTTTACCGTGTTTTCCCAAGGTATAAACATGAGGATGTTCTACTAGAAGAAGCGTATTCTTACTTGGCCAATTTTGGTGTTTATTTTCGAGTATCTTAGAAAATAGTGATTTCTGATAATCCCAACAAGCTCCATACTCGTATTGTCCTAAATCCTTAATGTTAATTGTTGGCAACATGAACTATTTATTTAACGTGTTTTTCGGCATGATAGGAAGAGCGAACCAAAGGTGCGCTTTCTACAAACTTAAATCCTTTTTCTAATCCTATTTTTCGGTATTCCTCAAAAATCTCTGGTTTCACATACTCTTCTACGGGTAAATGCTTGGGTGATGGTTGTAAATATTGTCCAATGGTTAGGATGGTAACGCCATTTTTCAACATATCATCCATTGTTTCAAGTACTTCTTCAAAGGTTTCTCCTATCCCAACCATCAGGCCGGATTTGGCAATAATTCCATTATCTGACAGATATTTAAGTACTTGTAAACTGCGATCGTATTTTGCCCGCGAACGAATCTGAGGCGTTAAGCGTCTTATGGTCTCCAAATTGTGAGAGATAACCTCGGGGACAGCCTCTAACACGGTTTGAATATCTTTTTCTCGACCATCAAAATCGGGTATTAGTGTTTCTATGGTTATTTCAGGGCTAATTTCCTTAATTTTTCGTATGGTTTCAGCCCAGATTCTTGCGCCACCATCTTCTAAATCGTCTCGATCCACAGAGGTGAGCACGACATGTTTCAAACTTAATCGCTTTACTGAGAGTGCCACATTCTCGGGCTCTTGCTCATCAACGGGTAGAGGACGGCCGGTTTTTACGGCGCAAAATTTACAAGCCCGTGTGCAGATGTTGCCTAAAATCATTAAAGTAGCAGTTCCATTTCCCCAGCATTCGGCCAGATTGGGGCATTTTCCACTGGTGCAAATAGTGTGTAAATGGTGGGTTTTAACTATTTCGTTGACTAATTTGTAGTTGGTACCTAAGGGAACTTTTATTTTCAGCCAATCAGGTTTTTGACGTTTATTTTGTTTTATATAACTTTGCATTATTTCGGATATGTTAAAATTAATTACAAAAGTAGAATTTTTTATGATAAAGTAGGGGTGATTTTGGTGAATGTTGAAAAATAAAAAAACCGTTTACCAACATTTTGGTAAACGGTTTCAAAACAAACAAATATGAAGAAACTTAACACTAAAACTTAACAATCACATCTCCCACTGCAACTACACGAATGATGATGCTCAAAATCTTCTTCAACGGCTTCGCGTATATGGTTTATTTTGCCGGTAAAATAAAGTGTTTCGCCGGCTAATGGATTATTAAAGTCCATTTTTACACGCTCTGCATCCACATTAATGACTAATCCGTTTAATTTATTGCTATGTTCATCGCGCATAGGTACAAAATTTCCGATTTTAATCATATCATAATCTACTTTCCCCTCTATTTGAAAGGCTTCTAATGGAATTTCGATAACCGCATTTTCATCGGTTAATCCATAAGCTTCTTCAGGACTAAGCGAGAATTTGAATTCATTCTCTATTTTTAAACCTGTTATCTTTTGTTCAAAACGGGGTAAGATGGTTCCATCTCCGTAAACAAAACTCAGAGGATTGGCTTCTCCAGCACTCTCTACAACTTTTCCGTTAAAATTCTCAATGCGCAAATTGTAACTTAATTGTATATATTTATTCTCGCTTACTGTCATTTTATTGTATATAATCTTTTTAAAAAAGCTAAAGTATAAATATCTTTTAAGATATGAAAGTCTTATTTTTAAAATAGTTTGTTATTTTGTTATTTTTATCTATTTTCTTGCTAATAATCAATATCTTGATATTCTTCTTTATTTTTATCTTATTTTTAAGGCTTTCGGTTAATAGTATTTTACCCTTATATTTATGAACATAATTATTCGGATATTCAAGAAATATTTTGTCAGCACAAAATCATAGCAATACACTAAGTCTTTACGTAGTTATAAAAACACAATAGATTGTTTAATAAATAATTAAGTGTCTTTCTTATCGAATTTCTTGCTGTGTTACGCAGTGTATCATTCCTCCATTTGCATATAAATTTCGCACATCAATGCCAATAACTGTTCTTGTAGGGAAGAGGGCTTGAATTTGACTATTGGCAATGCTGTCATTGGGGTCTTGATAGTTAGGAATCAGCACGACTTTGTTCGCTACATAAAAATTGATGTAAGAACCTTTATAAGCCAGTTTTTTGCCATAAGTAGTCATTACATTTTTTTGAGTTAGGGGTAATTTTATTATTTTATAGGCATTTCCGTTTTTATCTTTGGCCTTATATAATTTATGAATGTCGGCTGCTGGAACTTCCCAGTATTGTAGATCGGCTTTGTTCATGGTAATTAATGTATTCTGGTGAACAAATTTAGCAAAGCCATCGATATGCATATCGGTTATATCCAGTCCGGCAATTCCGTCTAACCAAATAAAATGGCTGACACCATAGTATTTAGAGAGTATCTGTTCTGCTTTAGTTTGCGTCATTCCAGAATTTCGATTGCTATTGAGTACAGCACTTTTCGTGGCCAAAAGGGTACCATTTCCATCTGTTTCGAGTGCGCCACCTTCTACAATCATTGTTGTATTAAGGTTTTTCAGCGGAATATTTTGTTCTGCTGCTATTTTTGCAGGAATACGGTCGTTTTTGCTATAATCATATTTTTTCCCCCATCCGTTAAATCCCCAGTCTTCGATTACTGTCTGTCCGGTGCTGTCTTTTACATAAATAGGGCCGCTATCTCTTGCCCATTCATCATCTGTTTGCGAAATAGTAAAAGATATGGAATCTAAAGAGATGGCCGAATGCTTTAGTAGTCCTGTAATTCGATTTTTTTCGGTATCATCGTAGGCTAATATGTGTACTTTTTCGCTGCCACTTAAGGCTTTTGTTAGGGCTACCCAAGTTGTATCTAATCTATTACGATACGTAAGCCCAAACTGGTACTGCTGTGGCCAAAAAAGCCAGGTACCTTCGTGTGGCGACTCTTCTGCCGGCATCGTGTAGCTCATCTCATGATTTATTAGGGGTGAAATTACCGGTGTTATTACTTTTTCTTTTTTGCAGGCAAAGCCCAGGGAAAGTAGCAGCAAAAGAATAGTACCCATGTATTTCATTTTAGCCGATTAATAATTAAACAATTTTGCTTTCTTAAACCCTGAAAAGCCAGCAAAATTTTAATGGATTTGTTAAAAATTACAAAATATATTTTATTCCGGCTAAAATGTAGCCCGGCAAGGCAGAATATTGATATTCATCGGTAAAAATACTATTTGTTGAGTTGCTTATCTTTCTGTAACTAAATAAATTTAGTGTATTTTTGGCAATTATCCGGTATTCAATTTTTTTATTTTTAGGTTGATAAGAATATAATACATTGTTTATTAAGTATTTATTACTGTAATTTTGGCTTTTGCTCTTTTCGTAGGCAAAATACACTCGCCATTTTATTTGTTTGTTTAGCAGCAAGCCTTTAAATCATACGTAAGGGATCAGGTTCTGATTGTGTAAATTTTGACTTAAATTTTTGTAAGTAATAATATCTTGCTTTAGGACAGTTCCTGTTTCAAAATTAAATCCTTTCTTTAATCTCTAAAAGAACTTAAAGTTATAGCTTTGACGTTCTAAAGTATATTTTTGCTCCATGTTTTCTATCATTGATATATTATCAAACATTGTTGTCCGATAAAAATTTAAAAATAAAAAGAAGTGAGGTTTGAATAATCGCCCCTCACTATTATCTTTGTTTCACTAAAAAACCAAAGATATGCATAAAGATACAAATTTTATCGGACAGCCAATATTTTCACAGCTGT
>CAYQXT010000273.1:0-5492 GCA_964421365.1 uncultured Bacteroidaceae bacterium | reverse complement strand
CGCTAAAATCGCTTATTCTTATCTGGCATGGATGGGAACTGCTGGAAATGGAAGAAGTAGAAGAAAAAAGATAATTAGTATTCATACCAAAAGTCGTAGATAAAAAATATTGATTAGACTTTATGAATGGACACTAATTGAGACGAATAGAGATGAAAACAAAGGAATAATCAACCTAAATTCTTTCCGAATATCCTTTTCTGAAAAAATTCTGCCCTAAAGCATTCCTATCCCTCCAAAAAAAGAGACAAAATTCATGTTTTATAAAGGAAAAAACACCCATCTTTGACATCTCAAAAAGCGATTAATTATTGAAAAATAATAGTACAAAACTAATATTTAGCAGATTATGAGAATATTACAGAAAGCACAGTCTGGCTCATTCGAATCGAGTGATATCATGATATTGATAGAACCAGTGGAAGAAAAATCGGGGCGTAAAATAGAAATGGACACCACAGTAATGATACAATATGGAGAAAACATAAAGCAACTTATTACTAAGAAATTAGATGAATTTAAAGTACAGGACATTCATCTGATTGCGAAAGACAAAGGAGCATTAGAAATAACGATTGAGGCACGAATAGAAACAGCTCTCTTACGGGCGGCAAATTTACAAAGAGGAACCTTGTAATTTTGAATTGTTATTGGTAAAAGATTAATAAGAAATTAGTATGAGTAAGAAAAAACGAAGAACAATGCTATATATACCGGGGAATAATCCGGCAATGCTGCAACAAGGAGGTATTTATGGAGCTGATAGCTTACTGCTCGATTTAGAAGATGCAGTAGCCTTAAATCAGAAAGATTCAGCTCGGATATTAGTACGAAATATGCTCAAAACCATTGATTTCTACGGTGCTGAGGTTTGTGTACGAGTCAACCATATTGATACACCCTTTGGCTTGGCAGATCTAGAGGAAATTGTTCCGCTTCAACCAGATGCTATTCGTTTTCCAAAAACAGAAACCGTTCAAGAATTAGCCAAACTTCTGACGATAATCGAACAAATCGAAAACAAGCATGGTTTGCCACACGATAAAATGACGATTCACACCATGATAGAAACCGCATTGGGCGTTCAAAACGTGTTCGACATTGCTCATTTTTCTAAACGAGTAGATGCAATAACGATTGGAGGCCAAGATCTTATGGCCAATATGAATATTAAAAGCACCAGGGGGGGGTTAGGAATTGATTTAGCGCGCAAAATGATAATTATGGCTGCAAAAGCCAATAATATTGATGCAATCGACACGGTTTTTGTTGATGTGAATGATGAAGAAGGACTTAGAGCCGAAACAGAATATGCAAAAGAAATAGGATTTGCCGGCAAAGCGGTTATCAATCCACGCCAAATAGACATCATTCACGAAGTTTTTACGCCAACAGAAGATGAAATACGAAGAGCATACCGAATAGCAAAAGAATTTAAACGTAACAAAGAAGCCGGAATTGGTGTTTTCGCCGTTGATGGGAAAATGGTAGATGCCCCCGTAGTTACGCGTGCTCTTTATGTACTTGAACTTGCAGAAATTAATATAGATACTATTTAAGTTGGCAAAAAATGAAAAATGCAATAGGAAGAGAAGTACCCGACTACATCAAAGGAATAGGAAAATTAGAAGCATTTGAAGGCGCTTGGGAAAAACTTAAAAAAGGCTGGATGGACGAGATTACCATTCCACCCCCAAACAAAGCAAAAATACCACACCAATGCAAAAGTTGTTTAAATTTTGAAGATGCAATAGCCAAAATAAAGCCCCAAAATGGTATGACTGTTTCCTTTCACCACCACCTAAGAAACGGCGATGATATTCTGGTAAAAACCATAGCTATTTTAGCAGGATTAGGTATCAAAAATATTACTTTAGCATCCTCTTCGCTTAATGAATCGCACAACGGAATTTTAAAATATCTGAAAGACGGTACAATCACAAAAATCTGGTCTTCGGGGATTAGAGGTGAAATAGGACAAGCCATATCAAACGGAATATTAGATATTCCGGTAATTATTCACTCTCATGGCGGACGTGTAAGAGCCATCCACACCGGTAAAATAAATATAGATTTATGTATAATAGCAGCCTCTGCTGCCGATGAAGAAGGAAATGCAACAGGATCGCATGGAAAATCAGCCTTTGGTTCATTAGGATACGCTCAAATAGATGCACGCTATTCCAAGCAGGTTATCGTAGTAACAGATAATCTGATAGAATACCCATGCATACCTATATCTATAAGCCAAAATTTTGTAGATTATGTAGTAAAAGTAGATTCGATTGGCGATGCCACAAAAATAGCCACGGGTACTACACGGATTACCAAATCGCCAATGGATTTGCGCATAGCCAAACTTGCTGCTGATGTAATTGAACATTCAGGATTCTTTAAAGAAGGATTTTCGTTTCAGGTAGGTGCCGGTGGTGCTTCTTTAGCCGTTGCAAAATTTGTTCGCGAAAAGATGAAGCAGAAACAAATTAAAGGAAGTTTTCTTCTGGGTGGCGTAACCTCCTATGGTGTTGATATGCTAAACGAAGGCTTGTTCAGAGCCATATTTGATGTACAATCATTCGATGCCACCGTGAGTAGCTCATTGATAAAAAACGCCAACCATATAGAAATCCCGGCCGCTCTTTATGCCAATCCGTTTAACTGCGGATGCATGACGAATAAGCTTGATGTAGTGGCACTTGGGGCTTTAGAAATTGACACCAATTTCAATGTAAATGTTATTACGGGTGCTAGCGGATATATTAGAGGCGCTTCGGGTGGTCACTGCGATACCGCTTCGGGTGCCAATCTTACCGTTATCGTTTGCCCATCGTTCAGAGGGCGAATACCAATTGTAAAAAAACGAGTACACACGGTAGTAACACCCGGCGAAACAATCGATGTTCTGGTCACAGAAAGAGGCATTTGTGTTAATCCATTAAAACCAGAACTTGAAAAACAGCTGATTACGTCTGGTATGAATGTTAAAAAAATAACCGATTTACAAGCAGAAGTAGAAAAAATTGTAGGCAAAGAAGAAGAAATAGAATTTACCGACAAAATAGTAGGAATTGTAGAATATCGCGATGCAACAATAATAGATGTAATCCGCCAAGTAAAAAGAAAAGATGCAGGCCATGCCTAAATAAGAATTAAGACACACACGAGAATGATTATATAAACGAATGAAAACAACAGTGATACATAAAAAAATCTTAGAAGCCCGTGAAATTCGGGCTTTATCTCGTTTAGAAATAGCCAGTCGAGGCTATAATTCACTAAGTTTATCCCTAAATATAGCCGGCTATCCGAAATCAAGCCCACAAATACACCTATTTTTTAATGAAATAATTAAAGAATTAGCGCTTTTTCTGCTGGCAAATAGAATAAAAACACATGAAAACAATAAAATTTTAACTAAAGACGAAGCAGGCGATTTTTATCTAATTCCTTTGTCTTCGGAAAACAAGAGTGTAAAAGAAATCAAAAATATCACAGAAGATTTTGAAGAGAACCATGCTTTAGGGCGATTAATTGATATTGATATTTTCTCAAGTTCAGGAGAGTCTATCAGCTCAGGGAAAAAAAAAGAATGTTACTTCTGTGGTAAATATTCAGCCATAAGCTGTATGCGAAATAAAAGACATACCTACAAAGAAATCCGGCAAAAATTTCTTACAGATATACAAAACTATCAGAAAGAAAAGCAAAAACAAAAATGGGTTAAAACACTGAGTTCGGCCGCACTCAAAGCAGTATTATATGAAGTATCGCTCAGTCCGAAACCGGGTTTAGTCGATTATTTTGATTCAGGGTCGCACAAAGACATGAACTTTTACAGTTTTATTAACTCTTCGGCAATATTAAGCCCATATTTCAAAGAATTTTGTCTAATTGGCTACAAATTCACGGGAGATTATAATAAAGCTCTGCCCAAAATCAGGGAAATAGGCCTTTCGGCGGAGAAAGCAATGTTTGAAGCCACCGGAGGCGTTAACACCCAAAAGGGTATTATTTTCTTATTTGGAATAGCTTTATTTTCTGCTGCTAAAGAATTTTCCGAAACAAATACATTTACAGAAAAAGGTTTTCGCCGTATCGTAAAAGAAATCAGTAAAAACATTGTTGAAAACGAACTAAAAATAAACAAGAAAGCCCACACTAATGGCGAGAAAGTATATAGCAAATACGGAAAAACAGGCGAAGGCATACGCAGAGAAGTAGCTTCGGGGTTTGAAACAATTTTCAGAAGTGCAATCCCTTATTTATCAAAGAATTTGAGCCCAAATAAAATAAAAGGACAAAAAGAATTAACACTTATTTTACAAGAAGCCTTACTTAGAATAATGGTAATCAATAACGACAGTAACATCTTATACAGAAGCGGATTAGAAACATTGGACGAACTTAAATCGCTATCAAAAAAAGTATTAGAAGGACTGCAAAAATACGAAAGTTTATCGTATTTTTGCAGCAAAAAAAATATTTCACCAGGTGGTTCTGCGGATTTACTGGCAGTTTCACTTTTGATCTATTTTTTGAAATTATTATAAACTAAACTACCGATATGAATTTTGAAGATACCGATTTCCGACTGGAAACACTAGATATAGAAAATCCTTTAGATGTGAAATTAATCCACTCTTTTTTAAAAAGTATGGATTTTGATTACAAAACAGAAGAAGTAGATTTCACCATGATTCTTTACAATCTAAATGACGAAATAATAGGTACCGGCTCATTAAAGCGAAAAACACTTAAATATGTAGCTGTTGCACCATCATTCAGAGAATCAACGGCTTTTCCACAAATTGTAACCTTTCTATCCAACAAAGCGCTCGAAAAATTCAAGAGTTGCTTTGTTTTCACAAAGCCCCAAACAGCACCTCTTTTCAAAGCTTTAGGATTTTCGCTCATAGAAAAAGCAGAACCCCTTTTTTCCGTCCTCGAATTTGGCTATGAAAGTATCAAAGATTTTCAGGATTATCTAAAACTGAATAAACAGCAAACAAAAACCGATAAAATAGCCACAGTAGTAGTCAATTGTAATCCTTTCACCATAGGGCATCAATATTTAATAGAAAAGGCGGCCAGAGAAAACGAGCTTGTTTATTTATTTGTAGTAAAGGAAGATTTATCGGTTTTTCCTTTTAAAACGAGGTGGAAATTAATAGAAAAAGGAATTTCACATTTAACAAATATCAAGATGCTAAGCACTGGGTCTTATATTGTTTCGGGTGCCATTTTCCCCAATTACTTTCTCAAAAACGAATCTTTAAGCGAAGTTTCCTTAAAGCAGGCAGAAATAGATATTAAAATCTTTGCTCGCTATATCGCTCCTGTCTTGGAAATAAAAACCCGATATGTCGGAACGGAGAATTACTGCATGACCACAAATGCCTACAATACAGTTATGAAAGAAATTCTACCCAAATCGGGTATTAATCTTATAGAAGTTCCTCGGATAACAGCCGGAGAATGTAATGAAAATGAAG
>CAYQXT010000272.1:0-5514 GCA_964421365.1 uncultured Bacteroidaceae bacterium | reverse complement strand
ACCCAATAACGGATGCCATTATGAATTATCTAAGTGGGATTGATTTGTCTGTTTTCCCTAATCCGGCCAAAAATTTTATAAGCCTTAAACTGCCTTCATTCTTATATATTAATAAAATAGAATTGTTTGATGTGTTCGGACATAAAATTATTTTCCAAAATAAGAATACTAGAACTATCGACTTGAAAAAATTGCAGGCCGGTATTTATTTTATGGTAATTTCTACTTCTTTGGGAAAAATAAGGAAGACAATAGTAAAAATAGAATAAAAAAAGACTTTTCATCAGCTTTGAGGCATGAAAGCCTCTGTTTATCTATTTTTAGCAACAAACAGCATTAACTATTTACAGTTAACCATTAATAATTGTTTATTTTACTTCTGTATAATCTTTAGGGATGACAAAAATTTTGTCTGAAATTTGTTTTTCCTTTACCGAGACCAATTGATCCTGAGACCTGAATTCTCTTAAAAGCCCCCTTTCGACACTTTCGTAGGGAAAAAACTGACGAAAATTAGGAAGGAACATAAAATAAGTAGCTTGTTTGTCACAAGCTTTAAGGTTAACAATAATATTAAAAAGATATGAAAATTCTTTTTTGGCTACCCAGTAACTTACACTTGTGTTTTTTAGTTTATTGGTTACTATCCACTGATAGCATTTTTGACGATTAATAAATTTGTAGTTATCTGTTTTTTTTATTTGGAGATAATTTTTCTCCTGATTTTGTGGGCAAGCCTCATCTATCGGGTATTTTATATAGACTTTTTTTTTCTTATTTAATTCAAAAAGTTCGTGAGTATCCAAATTGGCAATATATTTTTTATTTATACCTGTTTGTTTATCGTGCATCCAAATAGTGGCTAAATTTTGTTTCACCTGAAAATCATAGTAAATAGTATCCATTAAGTTTGTCTCCACAATGCGAATGCTTCCCTCAAAATTGTTGTGTGAGGCTGCATAAGTAAAAGGAATAATAATAAGGAAAAAAAAAATAACCAAGATAATTTTATGGTATAAGTACTTCATCTTTTAAAATTTTCATTAATTTTACGAATTGACAGCTAAAATGGTTGTGTTAAATTACTTATTTAACAAATTTTTATTTTATGAAAAATCAGTTAGGCGAAAAAGGTGAAGAAATAGCCCGACAATATCTCTCTGACAATAATTTTGCCATACTGGAGCAAAATTGGCACTACAGGCATAAGGAAATTGATATTATTGCCCGGAAAGAAGACACCCTTTATATTGTAGAAGTAAAGGCGAGGAGTAGTAATTATCTCTTAGAACCCCGAGTGGCTGTAAATCGCCAGAAACAAGCTGATTTGATTGTTGCAGCCAATGCTTATGTGCAGTATAAGCACTTAGATTTAGACGTGCAGTTTGATATTATAGAAGTGATATTGTCGCGGGCTAAGTACTTTGTTCGCTATATTCCCAATGCTTTTTATCCTATTGCTAGAAAAAGGTAAACTAATCTGCGAAGAATTCAACCTAAATTTAGCCTATGTTAATTAGTGTCCATCCATTTTTTTGTCTATGAATTACGCAAATGAGCTGTCTATTTTTACAGTTTTAATAAATCTATTCGTCCGACCGGTTTTTAGACTGAACTCATAAGTTACTAATTCATTATTACAATATATTCCATGCACTTCACAATTATATCGCGATAGGATAACTATATTGTTGACAAACAATAAGTTGCTTGGTTTGATTATTTATTCTTTTAGCGTCCAGAAATTAATATGCTGAGCGAGTTCTTCGGCTTGCATAGACAGTTTTTCAGCAGTTTTTTTCAGTTTTTCAGATTGATTAGCTGATTTCTGAGCAACACTGCTTAATTCTCCAATTGAGCCGGAAATTTGTGAAGTCGTATTATTTATCTCTTCAGTTCGCTTTGTTATATGTAACATCAATTGAACAACATTTTCAACTGCAGGAAGTGCTTTTTCTTGTTCTTGTTTAGCCTTTTGTTCTATTTCTAGTCCTTGGGTTACGGCAGTCATTATTTCTATTGCTGCTTTTTGCGATTTTTCGGCTAATTCGCGAACTTCTTTGGCAATTACAGCAAAGCTTTTTCCGCTTTCGCCTGCTCTCGAGGCTTCGATAGAGGCATTAATGGCTAGAATATCCGTTTTTTCGGCAATATCAGTTACTATTTTAATTTTTGCATAAATATTTTGCATGGCCTGATTGGCTTCTTCTATAGATTTAGACACTAATTTTATTTTTTCAGCTGATTTTTCTGCTTCTTTTACGGTAATTTGTGTTTCCGAATTATTCTGAGAAATACGTTCATTTATATGTTCCAAATTAGAGGTAAATTCTTCTAATTCTGCTGCCTGTTCCTGCGAGCCTTCAGCTAATTGTTCGCCACTATCAATTAATTCTTCGCTAATTTCATTCAAATGGTTGATTTGTTGCTTAGAGGCCAACATAAATTTATTTAAGGCAAGCGACATTTTATTCAGTGAATTGGCTAATAAAGACAATTCGTCTTCGGATTTAAAAGTCAGCGTATTTTGGAGATTACCATTTGAAATCGCCATGGTAAAATCTTTTGCCTGCACGATTTTTTTGGTGAAGAGATTGACAATAAATGTAGATAAAATAATGGCAATAATAATACTAATTAGCGTAAATATAAGGATAAAACGGGTTACTTTTCGGAGAGTTTCGTAAATTTCGTCTTTATAATAGGTTACTACCACTAATGCGCTAAGATAGTGATTGTAAAGAAGGTACATCACTTTATCTTTCGATGCTCCTTTTTCCGGCCAGGGATATTCAATGCGATGAACTCTCACTGTATCACCGATAAAATGGCTCATTTCTTTAAAGATATTTAATTTTTTAATATTTACCCCCTGAGAAGTGGGGTGAATCATCAACAAACCAGCAGTATCAATGATGGAAGGATAACCTGTGGTATAATATTTACGTTGATTAAAATATTGTTTAAAAAGTTGCATATCTCGCTGTTTTATACCGACATACAAAATTCCGGCTATTTTTTTTCCCAAATAAATTGGCATGTATGCAGTATTGTACCATGCATTTACGACCCATGCTCGCCCTCTAAAAATTTGTCCTTTTAATATGGTCTGAATGACCGGTGAATTATTGGGGATAAAGG
Organism: uncultured Bacteroidaceae bacterium; assembly: GCA_964421365.1. Classification (GTDB taxonomy): domain Bacteria; phylum Bacteroidota; class Bacteroidia; order Bacteroidales; family DYOH01; genus CAYQXT01. The sequence goes on along the minus strand of CAYQXT010000272.1, from coordinate 2,373 downwards.
TTCCAACTGCACGATTCCCGTTTTTTTTCATCACATTTGTTGATATGCGTAGAAATCCTGCCGGAATACGCTGAAAAATGGTAGCTGTCTGTCCACTTAAACTTTTGATTTTATCAACCACTTCGTAATTATACTGTACTTGCTTGCCTCCCAATAGCCATTGCTGTACTTTTAGTTTTGATTTCTCTTTTGTAATCTGATTTTCTGCTTCGTAACTAACCATTTGTTTTGTTTGCTGAAAGTGTCCAGAGGTGCTAAACAAGTAATAGGCGGTATTCAGTGCAGAATTAATTTCAGATTGGATATTTTTTTCGGTAATATTTATAAAGGTATTTAATGACTTTATTTCCTGTCGCATAGTTATGTCCGTTTCATCTTGTATTTTTTGTTTTTCAAATCGGATAATAAAATAGCTAAAAATACTAAAAATAAGAATAATTCCTATGGAAACTAATATACTTATTTTTACGGAAAGTTTCCACGTGGCAGATTTGAAAACATTCATATTCTTTTCTGTTATAGATTGACTACAAATATATATATTCTTTCTGTAAGAAAAAGAATATTTTTGTTGAATAATTATTAAGCTATGTAAAAAATTGTGAATTGATTTTCGGCTATCCGTTTAATATGCTACCTTCGCTTATTCTAAATTTAGACTATGAAATTTTTTAAATGGATAATTATACTTTTAGTTCTCGGGGCTTGTTCTTTATTAAAGAATAGTACTTCTTTGCCCAGCAAACATTATTATCGTTATGGGGTAAAATCAGGGCATTTAGTTTATACTTTAAAAGGGATAAAACAAGGCACAGAAGAATTATTTTTTGACCAATATGGTTACCGGCAAGTAAAATATACCAAGATATACTTTAAAATAGGCACTTCTATAAAAGAATTATCGAGTATTACTTTATATCGTAACGACTCTGTATATATGCTTAATTTAAAGGATAGCAGTATTCAGAAGTACAGTGAGGATTATCTCTATAAAAAAGCCAAAAACTTAAATAGCTTAAATTTGGGAGATGCTCAAATTGCTTTGCTTATTAAGGAACAAGGAATGCAGAAAAAGGGGAGTATACGTTTTTTAAATAAGGATTGCCGGGTATATGCAAATGCAGACAGTAGTAATGTGATTTGGTTCTGGAAAAATATTCCACTTTATTCTAAATCTAAATTATTAAATGTTAGTAATGAGCAGAAAGCTATACGCATACAAATAGAGTTAGATATACCGGAAAGTAAATTCAAGTTACCTACCAAATAATGGCAGAAATTTTAGGGTTTTATTTTTTAGTTTTGAATAAAAATTTTATTTTTAAGAAGTATAAAGTTAATTTCGCAGCAAAAGAATATAAGTCAGATGGCAAATAATATCATCATAGAAAAATTAGAAGGATTAAAACATCGTTTTGAGGAGTTGGGCGAACAAATGAATGATCCTCAGGTAATCTCCAACGTGAAAAAGTTTATAAAAATTAACAAGGAATATAAAAATCTGGAGGGTATTATTGCTGCTCATAAGAAGTACAAGAATCTACTGAGTAATATAGAGACATCCAAACAGATATTGGTCAGCGAAAAAGACGAAGAACTCCGCGAGATGGCAAAAGAAGAGCTTGATGAATTGTTGCAGCAGGTGCACCCTATGGAGGAAGAGATAAAGTTACTTCTTTTACCCAAAGATTTGGAAGACGAGAAAAATGCTATAGTAGAGATTCGGGGAGGGACAGGAGGCGATGAAGCAAGTATTTTTGCTGGTGATTTGGCACGAATGTATTTTAAGTTTTGCGAAAAGAAAAAATGGAAAGTTGAGATAACCCATTTTAGCGAAGGTGCAGCCGGAGGCTATAAAGAAATTGTTTTTAATGTGAGTGGCAAAAGTGTTTATGGCACGATGAAATACGAATCTGGTGTTCATCGTGTACAGCGTGTTCCGCAAACTGAAACTCAGGGTCGTGTGCATACTTCGGCAGCTACCGTGGCTGTTTTGCCCGAGGCGGAGGAATTTGATATAGATGTCCGGACGGAAGATATCCGTAAAGACACCTACTGTTCTTCAGGACCGGGTGGACAGTCGGTAAATACCACCTATTCAGCCATTCGCTTAACACATATTCCTTCGGGGATTGTAGTTACCTGTCAAGATCAGAAATCGCAGTTAAAAAATCTGGATAAGGCCATGATTGAGTTAAAATCTCGTCTATATAATATGGAATATCAAAAGTATATGGATAACATCGCTTCTAAAAGAAAAACCATGGTTTCTACCGGCGATCGTTCGGCAAAAATCCGTACTTATAATTATCCTCAGGGACGGGTAACCGACCATCGAATTAATTTAACTTTATATAATTTACAGGCTATAAT
>CAYQXT010000271.1:0-5516 GCA_964421365.1 uncultured Bacteroidaceae bacterium | reverse complement strand
TATCTGAAACCGGATACCGGAAATCAAATTTCATTCGGTATTTTTAGGGACTTTCCAAATCTGAAACTCGAAAGCTCTTTGGAATTATACTACTCCAAAACAAAAAAATATACTGAATTTAAGGATGGTGCCGATTTTTTAAATACGACCTTAGTCGAAACTTCGGTACTGCAAGGTAATCAACATGCTTATGGTTTAGAATTGATGATTAAAAAACGCGGAAAAAAATTAGATGGCTGGATAAATTATACTTACTCGCGTTCATTAATTCAGATTACGGGGCAGAATGATTGGGACAAGATTAACAATGGCAAAATATATCCGGCAAACTTTGATATTCCCAATTCGTTTAATGCAGTGATTAATTATACCATTAAAAAAAGAGTTTCCTTTTCGTCTGTTATCACCTATCAAACAGGAAAACCTCTCACTTTCCCTACCTCCGTTTACTATGTCAGTACTAACTCTTATTTAGACTATTCATCGCGTAATGCATATCGGATACCCGATTATTTTCGTATTGATTTATCTATGAAATTAGAAGGAAATCTAAAACGGAATAAATTTCTGCATAGCTCTTGGCAATTAGGTGTTTATAATCTTACCGGAAGAGATAATGCCTATTCGGTATTCTTTAAAACGGAAAGTGGAATTACCAATGGCTACCAGTATTCAGTCATTGCAGTTCCGATAGTTACATTATCATGGGTTTTTAAATTAGGAAATTATGAAGCACTTTAGAAGCACTTTGCTAATACTACTAATAGCAGGATTTACAACGGCCTGTATAAAAACATATCAGCCCACATTTAAAGTGGCCGATAGTAATAATTATGTAGTCTCTGGCCTGGTTACCAACAAAGAAGGTTATCAGTATATCAATGTATCCAAAACATCGCTACTTTCAAAGCCTGCACGTATTCCGGTTAGCAATTGTAGCGTTGATATAATTGATAATGAACTAAATGTATTTCATGGTGAGGAAAGCGAAGCCGGTAAATATCGGGTATGGATAAATAAAGAAAATCTGAAAACAGGTAAATCCTACAAGCTAGATATTACAACTCCAGAAGGTAAACACCTGGCATCGGATTATGAAGAAATGCTTGCCGCCGGAGAAATTGATTCTATTTACTATAAAATGGAAGATTCGCCTGATAAAGATTCTTCCCTTTTCAGGCCCGTGCAAGGAATTCGTTTTTATATAGATATGCATGGTGAGGCAGGTAGCAGTCCTTATTACAAATACGATTTGACAGAAACCTGGGAATATCATGTAGAGCAGCCCATTATTTGGTATTTCGATGGTCAAATTCACCACGTTGTGCCGCCTGATTATTCGCGGATGATATGCTGGCGAACCAAGGATATTGGAAATATTTATATTTTTTCTGCTGAAAATTTAAGCCAAAATAAATATACCAATGGCTCGCTATTATACGTTGACAATCAGTCCCAGAGGTTGAAATATCTTTATAGCTTATTCGTTACGCAATCCTCATTAAGCAAAAGAGCCTATACTTACTGGAAAGAATTGCAAAGCAATAGTCGCCAGAATGGTGGTTTGTATTCAAAACAGCCAATTGATATAGAAGGTAATCTATATGATTTAAGCGATCCAAACCAGTCGGTTTTAGGCTATTTTAGTGTATCGGCAATAAATACCGAAAGGCTATTTGTTCAAAACGTCAAAAATCTAAAAATTGATGCTCCATGCTGCGACACCACAAGTCTTCGATTTGGTTTACGCGACCTTACCCCGCTTGATTATCCCGCTTACTTGACAGGTAATGAATATAGTTATAGCGGCGGATTACTCGGCGAGGCTTGCGTTAATTGTGTGAGAATGGGAGGAACTACCGTGAAACCTGATTTTTGGCCCTATTAATTATGACAATGAAATATATGATAACTATCTTTTACTGCACTGTTTTTCTGTTTTGTAGCTCTGAAATTTACGCTCAGAGTCAGAAAGTGAAAGTACCAGATGAAAAAGTAACTATTTTTACCGATAGAAATTTGTATATATCCGGCGAAAAAATTAACTTTTCGGCTATACTATATTCAGATAAAACCCCATACAATGAACAAAGTAAAGTACTATATGTTGATTTGATTGCTGCCGACCAGCAAAAAATTCTACAAAAAAAATATTTACTCGAAAATGACAGGGTAGATGGGCAAATTAGCCTCCCTGAAAAAACGATTACGGGTGAATACTACTTAAGAGGCTATACCAAATTTATGCGTAACTTCTCGCACGCTTTTTTTGCTTATGTGTTATTAAAAATAGTCAATCCTGAAAAGGATGAAATTGTAAAGGAAATAAAAAAAATCCCGATAGAAATTGACAGCGCTCAGTTACTGCCAGTGAAAAAGAGTAAAGCAATCCTTATGTTCTCAAACAAGCAAACTTACCATAAAAGAGACACAATCTCTGTTTTGATTCGTCCGGAAATGGAGATTCAAGATTACACCTTCAGCCTTTCGGTCGTGCCAAAATTCTCCCAATCAGGTATGAATTTCATTTCTCCAACAAATCATATTCCACCATATAAGCCTTTTCCAAAAGAGAGTACCGGATTTTCGGTAAGTGGGAAAATGATACAAAGTACGACTCAAAGGCCTTTCCCTTTCAATAATATTTACTTGAGTATCAAAGAAAACAAAAACTTGCTTCCAGCATATACAGATACCAGTGGCCGTTTTAATTTTACTTTGGATTTTTTATTCGGCGAAAAAGAAATTTTTATTAGTTCTGATTTAATTAATCAAAAAAAATCTGTAAAATATCTAATAGATAATGATTTTGCAAAAGTTCCAAAAGATCTGTCTTTCCCAAAATTTACGCTAAATACACAAGAAAAAGAGCTGTTGCTCAAAATGGCTAGAAACAGACAAATTAGCCGTTTGTATTATCCTCACGAGACCCCGAAAAAGAGTGATACTATTTCCAATTCCTTGGCTTTTTATGGACGTAATTTTGGTCTGATTAATTTTGATGATTATATTCTCCTGCATACATTGGCTGAATATTTTACGGAAATAGATTTGCCAGTAAAATTAATGAAAATAAAAAATGGTCGAGAATTCCGAATTCGAGGAACGCAGTCCGAGCTGTTTATCTATAAGCCCCTTCTGTTGCTCGACTGGGTTGAAGTACAAGATGCAAAACGAATTCTGTCCATTTCGCCAAGAAAAATATCGCATATAGAAGTAATAGACTCTGCCTACTTAAGGGGAAACTTTATTTTCGGCGGGATTATCAATTTTATCACCCAAAAAAGTGATTTTGGTGGAAGTGTGCTTCCGTCATCAACTGTAAGACTGAAATATGATTTTTTGTCTTCCGAGAAGTCTCAACCCAATAAAAATGCCATAAGCAGTACTATGCCCGACTCAAAAAATACAATGTTTTGGAAATCAGGATTCAAAGTGTCTGTACAGGCAAAAAATCAGTTTAAAATAATTGCTGGCGATCTTACTGGCCAATATCTGATTTTACTGCGAGGAGTAAATAAGCAGGGACGGATATTACAGGCTAGCTCCAATTTTGAAATAAAATAAATTTCCAATTTTGAATTATTTCACTATTCATCTCTATTGTTTTTGATATCGTTTTGTCATTTTACCATGGATTTTGCATACCAAAATTCCATTCCTTCGTCACAGTTTCATATCAATAATATACCGGAACGGTATAAATCAGACTGTCAAATAGTGAATTTGGCGTAGTTTATTGAATATTCAAATTCTTCTAAATCACGGATTATATATATTATGATGATTGTCTGGTTTTTGTACTTCTGCTTTTTATTTGCATAAAAAATACTTCTTACATTTTTAGAGTAAAATAGCACAACCTAAATTTTAGTTATTCCAATTTATTTTGACTACCTTTGTGGTCGGATTACAAATCTTTTAATCTCAATCTTTCACTATCAATTTTGTTGATGAACTCTTGAAGCAAAATTCATCACATTAGCAGATTTCATACTTATCGTTGAATTATCAGCAAACTAGTCCACACATCAGAGTACTAATAATTAGTACGCTAAGTGCTTTATTGGGCATTTCGTTTTTTTTGATGGTATTAAAACATATTTATATGAATAATGATTCAGTCAATTTTTGTGGTCAAAACCGTATAACCACAGCTTTACTCCTTGCAGCAGGTACGGGAAGTCGTCTTTTCCCTTTGACAAAAAAATCTCCCAAATGCTTAACACTTGTAAATGATAAATCAATTCTTGAAAGACTTATCAACAATTTAAAAAAACAAGGTTTTAAAAGGCTTTTAATCGTAACAGGTTACGAAAAAGAATGTATTATGGATTATCTTGGCGAAAAAACCGGAGATATTTCGATAGAATACATTTACAGCTCCTTATATAAAACTACAAATAACATTTATTCACTTTGGATGGCTCGTAATATTATTAATGAACCTTTTGTGCTGTTTGAAAGTGATTTAGTGATGAATTCATCATTGCTTAATGACATGGTTTATCCGGACAGGATGGCGGTAGCTCTTATGCAACCTTGGCTAAACGGAACAACAGTTTCTGTGAACAAGGCAAAAATGGTTACTGAATTTCAAAAAGGAACAACAGATTCTTATTCAGATATTAGATATAAAACAGTTAATATTTATAGCTTTTCACTTTTATCATGGAAAGCCGTAGTAAAAAAGCTTAATCAACATATTACCGATGGAGATGTGAATAGTTACTACGAAACAGTTTTTGCCGAACTGACCGAAAATAAAACCTTATCTTTTGAATCGGTTTCGTTTGATAATAAACCTTGGTACGAAATTGATACCCTTAAAGATTTGGCCAAAGCGGAATTACTATTTCCAAAAGAACTAAAAAAACTTGCTAAACAAGCAAATGCAATGGTATAATAAATTTAAGATATTTTTATTATGGAAAATAAATATAAAACACAAAAAGAGAAATACGAATACATATCAAAACAACACGGCGGATATTATCGACACCATTTTACCGACCATGCATATTTGTATAACCTGTATTTTCCGCCAAAAGCAGTATTTACACATCTAAAAGATAATATTCATGATTTGGTTCTGAATTATCCAATGGCACAAAACGCATTGGCTGAACTTGTTGGTAATGTAATTAATCAAAATCCTGAAAGAATTATTGTAGGAAATGGTGCCGCAGAAATTATTAAAATACTTTCTGGAAGTTTAGCAAAAAAAATAATTATACCCGTCCCCTCTTTTAATGAATATGCTAATGCCGCACCGGAAGGGCGAGCCGTGGAATTTCCTCTCGAATTTCCTTCTTTCCTGCTTGATGTGGATAAATTTGCAGATGAAGCTATAAAAATTGGTGCTGATATGGCTGTCGTGGTTACTCCTAACAATCCCACTTCGATGTTAGTACCTAAAGCAGATTTAATTAGACTGGCAGAAAAACTTAAACCGAATAATTGCATGCTTATTATTGATGAATCATTTCTTGATTTTTCCGATAACAAAGAACAAA
>CAYQXT010000270.1:0-5560 GCA_964421365.1 uncultured Bacteroidaceae bacterium | reverse complement strand
GGGGTATTATAGAGATTTTGCAGATTAATTGAACCGTTTAAAATTCCGTTTAATGAAAAACCATGACTTTGAATAATTTGATTGAAATTTTGTAAATCAAGTTTTTGTACTTCAATTTGTAAGGAATCATTTTCGTTTGTAGAGATTTTACCATTAATTTTTATGCTTTGTTTATTATGAGTTATTTTAAAGTTTTGAATGGAAATTACGTTGCTGTCAATTCTGATTTTAGCTGGTGCGAAACTCCAAATAGTATCATCCAAGGTTAGTTCATTATTTTTTAGATTGACTAGGTACGCAACCGAATAGCTATCTGTTTTTTGAGGAATAAAATCGAAATTAAAATCGCCTTTGTATTTATGAGGGTGTTCAAAATTGTCCCAGGTAAAATTCATAGAAGCAGTATCTTTCTTAAGATACCAGTCCATAGTAAATAATTTCAGATTAATTACATTATTTAATTTTAGTACATCACTCGAAACACTTATATAGAATGTTTTAGGTACTGTCTGTGCTCTAAATTCGAGATTTTTAATTGCATTACCGGCAAAACTAATAGAATCGGAATTGATACTTAATTTTAGAAAGTTCAAATCGGGTCTGAATAGGCCTTTAATGGTTGTATTGGGGGCGAAATAATAGTCAGGGAGTACTATTTGTGTTATTTTATTAAAAGTTTTAAATCTGATTTTAAAATTTAAGACCTTTTCTGCATCTAAAAAATCAAGATTGGAAGGATGCATACCATATAGAACTTCCTTAGAAATAGGCTTTAGACCAAAGAGGGTTGGCATATAGGTTTGGATTGTTTTTTCCCCGGCCTCAAATAGTTCTTCAAAAGTAAATTTCCCTGATAATTGGGCATTTAAATAGTCTGAATAGAGCTTTATATTTTTGTGTTGATGGAGGGTGTCTGCCGTGAAATATAATTTTTTAAGTAAAAAGATGTCATCCAATGTGCGGTAACTAAAATTATCAATACTAAATTTACCGGAGAATGTGTCAATGTTTGTGTAAAAAAAGTCTGATTTGAAGGATTTTAATTTTATTAGTTTTGTGGAATAACTTGAATTGAGTTTTAAATGATTAAGATTTAGTCTGTTAAGTTTAAAATCAGAGATTATATGATAGGAGTGCGCTTGCTTTGTTAAGGCTATTTTTAAGTTATAATCTAAATTTAGATTGTTCATTTTACTTTTAAAAAAATAGCTAGAGTCTGTACCCGAAAATTCGTAATTAAGGGAGTCCATAAACTGATTTTCAAGGTATAAAGAATCTAATTTTCCCTTTACTTTAAACCGGAGTTTTTTTTGAGAAATCTGAGCCGAAAAGTGATTAAAGATTCCTGCTTTTATGCTATCGTAGGGCGAAAGGTATAACTTATATGCTTTTAGATTGGGCGAGTTTAATGTTCCGCTTAATTTATAGCTTTCTGTTTGTTTGATAGCTTTAAAATCTAAAAAAGTTTTCCCGAAAAGTGATTTGATACTCAATAGAGCATTAGTTTGATTCTTTGTTCCCAAAAGCTTACCTTGAATTTGAATTAATCCAAAGGTGTTTGTCCAGGCAGGGAGAATAAGGTTTACTTCTGGATGCCGGAAGAGGTAACTACTATTCAGACGAAGTATTAATTTTTCGATATTGTAATTAAGTCTAGCTTTATTTAATGGTTCATTTACGGTACCGGATAAATTTACTGAATTTTGTTTGTCGATTCCGGCGTATAAATCATAGATATTGATTTTTTTTAGATTTCCGTTAACATTTGCCGAGAAATTTAAAGTAATAGCGGGCAAACTGGATGAAAAAGCATGTAAATCAGAGAGTTTAATGATGCTCATATTATTGGGTTGGCTGTATATACGAATATTTCCTTTTTCGGCTAATTCACCAAAATTATTTTTTTCGTGAGGGATTAACTCTATCCTTTTGAACTGTATGTTGCTGTTTTTAAGAGCTAGTGTAAATTCTTTAAAATCAATTTCATAAGGCGATAAATTAAACTGGGATTTGATATTATAGATTTGTAAACCCGATTTTTCTATGGCTCTGAATCTGTTTAAAGTAAACGAAAGGTAATTCCCTTTATAATTGAACTTTTGGATATCGATACTGGTATTTTTAATTTCTATATCATTGCGGTTAAATAGGTTATTTATAGTTTTTACGGTGTCGTTTTTGTAGATGATATGAATATTGCCCGCCAAAATTCGATTTATTGCTATTTCCCAGGGAACAGATTTTTTTTTTGTTTCTTCTTTTTTATTTTTGCTTATTAATGAATGTAACCAAAATAAAAAATTGTTTTTTCCTAAACTGTCGGTATTATTATGAAGATAAATGCTGTCAGCCTCTAATTGATAAGCTTTTAAATATTTTCTTTTAGTGTTTAGAATAGGCATCATTACCGAAATTTGACCAATATGTATCATTGTATCTTTTTTATAGTCAAAAATGGTGATGTCATTGACGTAAAATCCGGGTAACACAGTAAGTCCAAAATCGCCTACATGAACTTTGGTTTTGAGTTGTTTTGTGGCCGTTGAATTAATCTGATTTAGGAGCAAAGATTTTATCTCTATCTGTTTTATGAAATAAACTCCTAACCAGTGAAAGAGGTAAACCTCAGAAATGGCAGCTAAAAGGATGATATAGCTTTTTGTGCGTTTGATGATTTTTTTGTGGCCTAAAGTAACAAAAAAAATGAAATTTGGGAAAAGAGAATTGGATTTAAGATTTGGAATTAGTAATTTATTTAAAGTTAAGCTTTACCACGGTAATTCCCGCACCGCCTAATTGTATTCTTTCATCGCTTACACTTTCTACCACATTTTGTGTTTTAAGATAATCGCGAATAATTACTCGTAAAATTCCAGTTCCAGTGCCATGCAGAATTTTTATTTCTGATACTTGGGCAATAATGGCTTCATCGAGATATTTTGCAACAATTTGCAAAGCTTCTTCGCCCCGTTTGCCACGTACATCGAGCGTAAACATAAAATCGGCCGTAGTTTTAGAAGGCTTCCAAAGTTGCTTGTTTTTATTACTGTGAAATATTTTGGTGTCTTTTTGTTGCTTTCGGCTGATTTTTTCTAATGTTTCGATAGATAGGCGTGCCTTTAAATTCCCGAAATTTACCAGAGCTTGATTTCCTTTTATTTCTTCGATAATACCTTGATTTGACTGTCCGTAAATTTTAACGGTATCTCCGGTTTTCATTGATTCCGAGGAAAGGATTTCCTCTTCAGAGTTTTGAATTTTCTCAGCAAGTTTCTCTTTTTTCTGCTTTTTTTGTTGTTTACGATGACGAATTTTTTCCATTTCGTTTAATACCGATTGCTCCTTACTTTCTAATAATTTCTCGGTTTTTTTTGTAAAAATAGCTAAATCTTTTCGTAGCGTTTTTGTTTCTTCTTTGGCAGCTTGTGTCTTCCGAATCTCAGAAATTGTATTTTCAATTTTTTTGTTTACTTGCCTTATTAACTCTTGTGCTTCTTTTTTTGCTTCTTTGATAATTTTGTTTCGTTCTTCGAGTGATTTTTCTATACGTTTATCATATTTATTCTGCAATTCTACTAATTTTTTTTCTTGCAGTTTTATTTTTTTTCTTTTTTCCTGATAATATTGGCGATCACGGTCAATAGCCTTTAAATTTTTGTCGAAATTGATGTGTTCTTTGCCTATTTTTACAGAGGCATTTTGTAAAATTTGTTTTGGTAAGCCTATTTTTCCGGCAATTTCAAAGGCAAAAGAGCTTCCTGGTTTACCTATTTGTAATTGGTAAAGTGGTTCTAAATTTTGTGCGTCAAAGAGCATCGCACCATTAATAAGACCTTGATTATTGCCTGCAAAATGCTTTAAATTAGTATAATGTGTAGTGATAAGTCCGTATGTTTGTTGCTTGTTTAATTGTTCTAAAACCGCTTCGGCTATCGAGCCACCCAAGAGTGGTTCTGTTCCGGTACCAAATTCATCTATTAAGATTAAGGATTTTGTGGCAGCATTTTTTAAGAAAAATTTCATATTGAGTAAATGTGAGCTGTAAGTACTCAAATCGCTTTCGATAGACTGCTCATCGCCAATATCTACAAAAATATCTTTGAAAATGCCGGCTTCGCTGTCTTGTTTGAGCGGAACGGGCATTCCGCATTGTAGCATATATTGTATTAAACCAACGGTTTTCAGGCAAACTGATTTTCCGCCGGCGTTAGGACCGGAGATTAGAACAATTCGGTTCTTTGGGGTAAAATAAATATCCAAAGGTACAATTTCCCGATTTTCATTTTTTAGATTTTTGTATAGAAGGGGATGTCTTGCTTTTATCCATTTTAGATGCGGAAATTTTTCGATTACTGGAGGTTTAATAGCTTTTATGCTAATTGAATATATTGCTTTTGAACGGATAAAGTCCAAAATTCCCAGAACCTGATACGACCAGCTTAGCTCGTTGGCAAGCGGGCGAATCTCATCCGTAAAATGGATGAGAATTTTGATAATTTCCCTTTTTTCCTGAAAATATAACTCGCGGATTTCGTTGTCTAACTCGATGGATTCTGCCGGTTCGATGTAAAAGGTTTTACCGGTAGCCGATTCATCATAAATAAAGCCTTTTATTTTGCGTTTATTGCTGGCCGATACTGGAATGAGCATTTTGCCATCGCGAATGCTGATTTCCACATCCTGTTCTACAATTCCTTGTTCCTGAGCGCGTTTTAGTAACTGATGAACTTTACGTGAAATTGCCGATTTTCTGCTTTTTAGAGTTGAGCGTATTTGAGCTAATTCGGGGGAGGCATTATCTTTAATCTCGCCGTATTTGTTTAGGATAATATAAATTTTAGCGTAAATAAAAGGGTATAATTTGAGTTGTTCACTCAGTTTTCTTAAATTCAGATATTCATTTTCTTCGTTATTTTTAAAAAAATTAGATATTTTGCGTAGCGTTTCCATAGAGCGCATCATATCAAACAACTCTGCTTGCGTGAGAAAAGTGCCTTCTACTTTAATCTTCTGAAAAGCCGGACGCAAATCCAAATAAAATTCGGTAGGAAATTCTTCGCCAAATTGAAGAATGTCCATAAACTCAATAGTTTGGTCTATTTGTCGTACGATGGAATCAAAATTTGCCGAGAAACGCATTTGCTCGGCATATTCCTTCCCAAGAATACTCAGACAGTTATTTTCAATCTGTATTCTGATTTTATTAAATTCTAATTTCTGCTCAAAATCTTTTGGATATATCACCTTTTTCTAATTACTAATTATGAATTACTAATTGTCTTTTACACACAAAATTAATTATTAATTGTGCCCTAAGTTTATGAAATTTGGGTGTGCTTGCACCTCAAATCACATAGAATTTAAATATTTATAAATTTTTATAAATAAGCCTCAAAATTTTAATTTGTGGCAAATGTAATGCTTTTTTTTTATTACCGTTTTGAACGTCCCGACAGGGACGTTCAAAAGTCCGGAGAGATTTCATTTTTAACGTCTATTAAAGTGTGCTGAATTCAAGCTGCAAATGCAACTTTATTAGTGTTAATTAATATTTCAAATT
>CAYQXT010000269.1:0-5585 GCA_964421365.1 uncultured Bacteroidaceae bacterium | reverse complement strand
GTTTAGACAATTATGCAGCCATACACGATACACTCGAAAAAAATCTTTTACCGAGGTCAATGGTGTCCTTTTTGCAATATGCATCTTAAAACTTTACAGAACAGCGTTACCCAACTCTCCAAAAAAAAGGCAACACTAATAGCTGTTTCGCCTGAAAAAACTGAATATCTTGAAAAAACAAAAAAGAAAACCGGAGCTAATTTTTTATTTATTCACGATAAAGATTACAGAATTGCAGAAGCTTATGATGTAGCCTTCCGACCAAAAGATTATGAAGTTTTTTTATATAATTTTGTGATGCGTGCTCATCTCAAACAAGCTCATTCCGATGAAACAGAACGTCTGCCCGTACCGGCAACCTATATTATTGCTTCGGACGGAACAATTGTATGGCGGCATTTTGAACGCGATTACAAAAAGCGCTCATTAGTAAAAGATATACTCGCAAATATTCCGTAAAAGCTTAAATTTTTCAACAATTATCAAGATTAACTTTTCAATTTTCACAATAATCATTACCTTTGTCCACTAAAATAAAAACTTAAGAACATGAGTATGATACCAAAAGACGAGTTTCAGAAATATGCAGTCAAACACGCAGGAATTAGCAGCATGAACATGCATCAATATACTTCACTTACCAATGCCCGATTCACCAATTCCATTACACCCCGAATTATTGAGGAACGCCAGATGAACGTGGCAGAAATGGATGTATTCTCTCGCTTAATGATGGATAGAATTATATTTTTGGGTATGCCCATTTATGATGAAGTAGCCAATATTGTTCAGGCACAGCTTCTCTTTTTAGAGTCTACTGACCCTACAAAAGACATACAAATTTATTTCAACACTCCCGGCGGCTCGGTATATGCAGGCTTGGGTATTTATGATACAATGCAATACATAAACGCTGATGTGTCATCAATTTGCACAGGAATGGCTGCTTCCATGGGAGCCGTTTTACTTACTGCGGGAACAAAAGGGAAACGTTCGGCTCTGAAACATTCCAGAGTAATGATACACCAACCTATGGGCGGTGCACAAGGACAAGCCAGTGACATTGAAATCACTGCACGCGAAATAAATAAACTGAAAAAAGAATTATATACAATCATTTCCAACCATAGCGGCCAAACTTACGAGAAAATTCTTGCCGACAGCGACAGAGACTACTGGATGACTGCCGATGAAGCTAAGGAATACGGAATGATTGACGAAGTTTTAACAAAAGGATAAGTTTTAGAATGGATAAATGTTCATTTTGTGGAAGAAGCAGAGGAGAAGTAAATCTCTTAATTGCCGGAGTGTCGGGGCATATCTGCGATAATTGTGCCCGTCAGGCATTCGACATTGTAAACGAAGAGGTAAAAAATAATGAGCAATTTAACCTTAATGAGGTAAAATTACTTAAACCTCACGAAATTAAATCATTTCTCGACCAGTATGTAATTGGCCAAAACGAAGCTAAGAAAGTACTGGCTGTAGCCGTTTATAATCACTACAAAAGACTGGCACAAAAAGCAATCGATAGTGATGAGGTGGAAATAGAAAAATCAAATATTCTAATGGTTGGACGCACCGGAACGGGGAAAACTCTTCTGGCTCGCACCATTGCTAAAATGCTGCATGTTCCGTTTACTATTGTCGATGCAACGGTCTTAACCGAAGCGGGTTACGTAGGCGAGGATATTGAGAGTATTTTAACCCGGTTATTACAAGCAGCCGATTATGACATTGCAGCTGCCGAAAGAGGTATCGTTTTTATTGACGAGCTGGATAAAATAGCCCGTAAAGGCGATAACCCGTCTATAACACGTGATGTTTCCGGCGAAGGTGTTCAACAAGGATTGCTCAAACTCCTGGAAGGCACCATAGTGAATGTTCCGCCACAAGGAGGGCGAAAGCATCCCGAACAAAAAATGATACCCGTAAATACCAAAAACATTTTATTTATTGCCGGTGGTGCCTTTAATGGAATTGAACGGAAAATAGCTCAGCGACTAAATACTCAAATTGTTGGATACGGTGCAGCCAAAGAAGTAGAACGTATTGATAAGGACAATTTACTACAATATGTTGCCCCGCAGGATTTACGTTCTTTCGGGCTTATTCCAGAAATTATTGGACGAATGCCCGTTTTGACTCATTTAAATCCGTTAGACAGAGAGGCGCTGCGCCAGATTCTTACCGAGCCAAAAAATTCTATTATTAAGCAATATGTGAAATTACTTGAAATGGATGACGTGACCCTTACATTTAGCGAAGAGGTATTAGAATATATTGTAGATAAAGCAGTTGAGTTCAAATTAGGGGCTCGTGGATTGCGTTCTATCTGCGAAGCAATAATGGTTGATGCCATGTTTGATTTACCTTCGCAAAAAATTAAAAAGTATAAAGTAAGCTTAGATTACGCCAAACAAAAAATTGAACAAATGAGTGTTCAGCGTTTAAAAATTGCATAAATTTATTTTTGAAAATAATTCTAAAAGCAAGTATGAAAGTACTTGCTTTTTTTATACCAAATCGAGATCATTTTAGTTATACAGATTTCGTGATATTTTGATTGAAAATGAAATAACAAAATACTTTTCACTATCTTGATAGTGCTTGAGTATTATTTCTCCCCCTGTAAAGATAAAATAGAATAAAGTATTTAATTTGATTGCATAAATAAATAAATTATTGTAATTTAAGATAAATTTTATTTTATGCAAAAAAAGAACTCCCGTAAAAATATAAATATCCTCGTTGAAAATAATTGTAGCATGGAGAATCTCTCCATACAATCATCCTTTTTTAATGAACTTTCTCTTCCCTGCATTGAAATAGAAACCAATAATAATAAATGGAAATTAAACTATAAAAATAAAGCATTTAATTTCTGGATGAAATTTATTTCCGATGCTGATGAGAATCTGTTTTTAACTCAATTTTTATCCGTTTTTCTACAAAAAATTGAGTTAACAGCCTTCATTCCGCCTTTCAAAATATTTGAAGAATACATCTATCTTCAAAACTACCTTAGAAGCAGATTAGTCATCAGCGTACAAAAAAATTCATCAACTAACTATATTTTAAATTTTCATCTACCCACAAACTATTTCGAAAGCTATTTTTTACGCTTTCCCCGATTTGCCGTCCCTTTTGTAAATAGTGAACAAACCGCAGTATTCGTCATCAATACAGAAAACAAAATTTGGGCAGCCTGTACACAAGCACTAGATTTAACGGCTAAACTAAACGATAAATTAGACTATAATAAACTTAAAAATTCAAAAGATTTAATTATCGAGAAAAACTATTATGAAATTGATAGTTGGGAATTTGACTGGAACGGGCAGAACTTTATGTATGTGAGTTTTTTTAATCCTGTTTCTAATTATGACTGGTTAAACCCCAATAAATTAAATCTCAATGGACTGATAAATAATCTATCCTTTACAATGTTTATTACCAAAAATGACGCTATCGGGACGTTACTGTATGTTAATAAAAACATAGAGGCACTTACGGGATATTCTCAAGAGAGTTTCATGCTCGGGAAAATCGTTTTTGGCGATTTAATCCACATCAATCAATTAAAGAATATATCCGATTTTGACTATCGAAACCTAGGGTTGAATGAAAATTATAATATTGAATATCAAATAAAGACCAAAGACAATAGAATTATATGGATTACAGAACAAGGAAAAAGATTAAGTATAAACAATGAGAGCGTGATAATTGGCCATATGCGAGATATTTCTTTGGTAAAACAAAAAGATTTAGAATTAAAAGAAAGCGAAGAGAAATTTAGAGTAGCATTTGAAACAAGTCCTAATGCCTCCAGTATTACTGAAATAAAAACAGGACGGTATATTGCTATAAATAACGGATTTGAAAAAATTAGCGGTTATTTAAAATCTCAAATTATCGGTAAAACATCCTATGAAATAAATATTTGGAATGATTTTGCTGATAGAGATTTTGTGCTTAAGGAGATAAAAGAAAAAGGATTTATACGTAATTATCGCTGTGATTTTAAGGGCAAGAATGGAAAGATAATTCATGGAGAAATGTC
This sequence comes from uncultured Bacteroidaceae bacterium, assembly GCA_964421365.1. Classification (GTDB taxonomy): domain Bacteria; phylum Bacteroidota; class Bacteroidia; order Bacteroidales; family DYOH01; genus CAYQXT01. Next base: position 1,519 of record CAYQXT010000269.1, on the reverse strand, counting down.
CGCTCAGATAATTAAAATTTTTGGTCACTCCCATCTTTTCGCCATAACAAAAGACATAACGGATAAAATTCTTGTCCGGAATCAATTACAGAGACAGAACACCTTACTCGAAAATATTTTTGATGCCATAGATGAAGCGATTCTTATCACAGATACTAATAGACAAATCATACATAGCAATAAAACAAGCTTGAGGATATTTGGATATAGTATGGACGACATGATAGGAAAAACAACAGAATTCATTTACGCATCCTCCGAATCTTATAAAGAACAAGGAAGTATCAGATTTAACGAACAGGCAAAATCAGATAAAATCTTGAGATATACAAACAAATATAAAACAAAAGAAGGTCGAATTTTTATTGGAGAAACCTTTGGTATCAAACTATTTGATGAAAATGGAGAATGGTTTGGAAACTTAGGAGTAATAGCCGATGTAACAGTAAAACAGCAATTACTAAAAGAATTAAAACAAGCAAAAAAACAGGCTGAAGAAAGCGATAAATTAAAATCAATGTTCTTGGCCAATATGTCGCACGAAATAAGAACGCCCATGAATGGGATTATAGGCTTTGCCCAATTACTCAAAGAATCTAACGTTTCTAAGGAACGACAGACCTTTTTTATTGACACCATTAATAAAAGTGCCAAGCAATTGCTTAACATCATAAACGACATAATAGACATTTCTAAACTCGAAGCCAAGCAAGTGAGTATCCTCAACGAAACCCTAAATCTAAACGAAATTATTGAGCAGGTTTATAGTCAATTTTGCGTCTTAAAGAAAGGGGAAAATAAAAGTTTTGAAATTCTAATGTCACGCGAATTACCTTACGAAGAAGCTTTTTTCGAAGGAGACCCCTACCGCATCATTCAAATTCTAACAAATTTTCTTTCTAATGCACTGAAATTTACTGAAAAAGGTTATGTAAAAGTTGGCTATTTATTACAAAAGCCCTTTGTCCATTTCTTTGTGGAAGATACTGGCACAGGAATTCCGCCTGAGTTTCAAAATAGTATTTTTGAACGTTTTAATCAAGCTGATTTACCCACCGAAAAAACACGACAGGGCACCGGACTGGGATTATCCATTTCAAAAGGAATGGTTAGCCTCATGAACGGTTCTATTGGTGTAAAATCGAAGGAAGGCAAAGGTAGTACTTTCTTTTTTCTCCTCCCCCTCCGCAAAGTTTCAAAACCTTCCAAACTTAAAATAATCGAGACACCTCATCAAAAAATAAATTTTAATTATTGATGATAATCCAAATATACTCATATACTTTGAAAATGCGCTCAAAAAAACACAAGCAAAACTTTTTTTTGCCTGTTCATGGGAAGAAACAAAACAAATACTTCAAAACATAAAACCAAATGTTATTCTTTTGGATATTCAGATGCACGATAAAAATGGCTATGAAATTCATAAATTAATCAAACAAAAATATCCCCAATTACCCATTATAGCCCAAACAGCCTATGCTATGACAGAAGATAAACTAAAAATAAATAAAGCAGG
>CAYQXT010000268.1:0-5586 GCA_964421365.1 uncultured Bacteroidaceae bacterium | reverse complement strand
TATTAGAAGGCGACAAAATAGAATATCATGCCCTTTGGGAATTTGTTTTATTGGGCTTACAATATCGCTTTCAAAATCACTTAGAACTTTTTACCGAAAGCACTTACAGTCAAACGGCTCTACTGCGTATAGGGCTTACTTATGCTTTTAATTAACTTAAATAATCAAAAAAAGATGAAACAACTAAAACTGATTTTTGTACTCACAATTATTACTTTTGTTTTTGCCGGATGTTATACGGCGGCTGGCATTCTTCAGGTTCCGCCCAACTATATACCAACAGTGGCTGAGGCGCCAACGCTTAAGAAGGCTCAGGATATTCAATTCTCGGGTTACTATGGCAATTCGGGTTTTGATACTCATTTAAGTTATGCTGCTTCCTCACATTTTGGAATTATGCTTAATACCAGCTATCTAAATATACAATCAACCACTACAATAGATGCGCATAAGCACAAATTTGGAGAAATAGGAATTGGTTATTATACTCAGTTTGGCAAGCATTGGCTATTTAGTACTTTTGCCGGCTTAGGAAACGGAAGTATATTCATGAATCAATTGTTTCTTGGCGATACTCTCATAAACGTAACAAAATACAGTAGGATTTTTGTACAGCCAACAATTAGCCTAACTTACAAACATTTAGATATTAACTTCTCTACCCGATTGTCCAAAACAGATATTATTTTAATAGATTATACGACATACTCAACATTCTTTTTTGTCCCGGCATTGGGAAATTTCCAGCGGAATTTTATCAGCCCAATAATAACCCTACGGGCAGGAACAGAACATATTCGGCTAATTACACAAATTGGAGCTTCTTTTCCTATGAATTTAAGTAAACACACGGAATATAGTCCAGTAATGTTATCTATTGGGCTTCAATTTAATTTTAATGCCCATAAATTTAGAGAGAAAGAAAAAGAGCATTGATTCAATTGCTTATTATTTTTTTGCTTTTTTGCAAAAAAAAATATAAACAATTATTTTGGTTTTATCCACGATTCGGCGTAGTGGAAACTTAATTGATAGAGCAAAACAGCACAACCATGCAAAAAGACTTCCTTTTCATCAGGATTCAAATAGATAGGTCTTTTTCAACGAAAAATTGCTCAATAACATATATACACATATAGAAAATTATTTGTATATAAAAAATGGATAAACACCTAATTCTAAGCCATAAATTATTTTTTTGCCTTAGATTTTCGCATTAGTACCAAGTTTTGAGCAAAAATTAGTTTTTGTTTTTGGTATAAAAACCTTACTTTTGGATACGAAAAATTCTAAAAACGATTTAAAATGAGTGTTTTAGTAAATAAAAATTCTAAAGTTATTGTTCAAGGCTTTACAGGTAGCGAAGGAAGTTTCCACGCCCAACAAATGATAGAATACGGAACCAAAGTTGTTGGTGGCGTAACGCCCGGGAAAGGTGGTCAAATGCACTTAAACTTACCGGTATTTAACACAGTTAAAGAGGCTGTAGACAACACCGGTGCAGATGTAAGCATTATTTTCGTTCCACCGGCCTTTGCTGCAGATGCCATAATGGAAGCAGCCGATGCAGGAGTTAAAGTAATCATCACTATTACCGAAGGTATTCCTACAGCTGACATGGTAAAAGTAAAAGAATACCTAAAAGATAAAGACAGCCGAATGATTGGCCCCAACTGCCCGGGAGTTATCACTGCCGGAGAAGCAAAAATTGGCATTATGCCCGGTTTTATCTTCAAAAAAGGAAAAGTTGGCGTTATCTCACGCTCCGGTACCTTAACCTACGAAGCTGTTGACCAATTAACAAAAGTAGGTTTAGGCCAAACTACTGCCATCGGAATTGGCGGCGACCCAATTATAGGAACTACCACAAAAGAAGCCGTTCAACTTTTTATGGAAGACCCCGAAACAGAAGGTATTGTAATGATTGGTGAAATCGGTGGTAATATGGAAGCCGATGCTGCTGAATGGATTAAAGAACACGGAACAAAACCCGTTGTTGGCTTTATTGCCGGAAAAACAGCCCCTAAGGGCAAACGCATGGGACATGCAGGTGCTATTATTGGTGGAAAAGCCGATACTGCCGATGCCAAAATGCAAATTATGCGCGAATGCGGAATTCATGTAGTAGAATCGCCCGCCGAAATTGGTGAAACAATGCTTAAAGCGCTTAATTCATGAGCACTATATAAATCTTGTTTCAAGTTTATAGCTGCGAATTAGATACTCTTCTTTATCTTAAATTCGCAGCTATTTTGTCATAAAGACCACCGTTTAAATGCTAAATTTTCAGAAAAAAAAACTTCACAAGTTTTATTAATTACATGAATTTCAAATTTTTAAACTTAATTATTTTAGATAAAATAAACAAGATAGGCCTTTTTTAGACCGAATTGCCCAGTTTAATAAAACTCACCACTATTCCTAAACCCAAATGGCTAACACCAATTCCCAAATCAGAATTTCTATATTTCGATTTCCATGCTAAAAAACATAAATTTTAATTTAGAATTATTCTTTATAAAGAAAAATAAACACCAAAATAAATATAAAAACAACAAAATACTTACTTCTATCTTATTTTATCATAATACATTATGAACATATCTGCATATTAAAAATTGTTAATAAAAAGAGGAGAGAAAAAAAATTGTCTATTTAATAGCTTAAAAAAACAGAAATGAACTATTCCAAAAAGAAAAAAAAACTTTAGTTTCGCAACAGTAAAAAATATTAATATCTTTAATTATGAATAGTGAATATTTAATACTGTTTTTCCTTCTGGGGCTTATTTTGGTGGGCGGAGCTGTGGTGTTCTCTTATTTTGTAACACCCGGTTCGACCAACAAAGCAAAATCAGAACCTTACGAGTGCGGTATTCCAGTAAAATCTAATGCATGGATACAATTTAACGTAGGTTACTACTTGTTTGCCATTGTTTACCTTGTGTTTGATGTAGAAACAGTATTCCTATTCCCTTGGGGAGTAGTAATGCGTGATTTAGGAGCGACCGCTTTTGTGGAAATTCTTATCTTTTTCTTTATTTTAGCTTCAGGCCTGTTATATGCCTGGAAGAAAGGAGCTTTAAAATGGGTATAAAAATCAAATCAATGAACAACGAGGACTTTTTAGACAATGAGTCACTCGAAATTTTTAAGCAATCAGGCGGCAACATTCTGCTCACTTCCATTGATAGTGTCATCAATTGGGGACGCTCTAATTCAGTTTGGCCTTTAACTTTTGCCACTAGCTGTTGTGGTATAGAAATGATGGCAGCAGGCGCACCAAGACACGACTTTGCACGCTTTGGTGTAGAAGTTTACAGGGCTACGCCTCGTCAGGCCGATGTAATTGTAGTGGCTGGAACAATTGTTCATAAAATGGCCCCTATACTGAAAAGATTATACAACCAGATGGCTGAACCCAAATACGTTATTGCCATGGGGGCTTGTGCCGTTTCCGGCGGTCCTTTTTTCTATAATTCCTATTCCGTTATCCGCGGAGTAGATCAGATTATTCCGGTAGATGTGTATGTTCCGGGTTGTCCGCCGCGACCAGAGGCCTTGCTGTATGGAATTATGCAATTACAGCGCAAGATTAAAGCGGAAAGTATAACTAATAAAAAAGAAGATAAATAATCCGAATATTTTATGACAAACGAACGATTAAAAGAAAAAATAAGCGGATGGGGTATTCAAGCTGAATTTGCTGAAACAAAGCAATTTTTAGAGCTTACAATTCCTGCAGAGAAATTGGTTGAAGCAGCCAAATTATTAAAAAATGATACCCACACCAAGTTTGATTATCTAATCTGCCTTTCGGGTGTGGATTATGGTGAAGAATTCGCTGCGGTTTATCATTTGGAAAGTACAGAATTCAGACATAGTATTGTACTGAAAGTAAAAACCTCTGACCGTAAAAATCCAAATTTTGATACTGTATGCAATATCTGGCAGACTGCCGAATGGCACGAACGGGAAATTTTTGACCTCTTTGGAATAAAATTCAACAATCACCCCGATTTGCGCCGTTTACTCCTACCTGATGACTGGGAAGGATATCCGCTTAGAAAAGATTATAAAGATGATATTAATATGATTGTACGCTAATAGCCTGAGAGAATGGAAGAAACATTTCAAGATATAATTATAAAAAGTAAAGACGATTACATTATCAACATGGGGCCTCAACACCCCTCAACACATGGTGTACTTCGTTTTGAACTTTGCCTTGAGGGCGAAACTGTGAAATATGTCATTCCACATTGTGGATACATTCACCGTGGAATTGAAAAAATGTGCGAGCGCGATACCTATCCACAAATTATTCACCTGACTGACCGATTGGATTATCTCTCAGCTCACATCAATAATGAAGCAGTTTGTCTGGCGGTAGAAAATGCACTAGAAGTAGAAGTCCCAGAGCGGGTTAGTTACATTCGTACTATATTAGACGAATTAAACCGTATTGCTTCACACCAGCTTTGGTGGTCGGCATTTGGTATGGACTTAGGCGCATTAACCACTTTTTTCTATGGCTTGCGCGATAGGGAAAAAATATTAGATATTTTTGAAGAATCCTTTGGATCTCGTTTAATTCACAGCTTTAATATACCTGGTGGTTTAATGAACGATATTCATCCTAATTTTCAAAAAGGAATTAAGGAATTTATTACCTATTTTCGCAAAAAATTACCCGAATATGATCAGTTATTAACCAATAACATTATTTTTCAGGAACGACTGAAAGGCATTGGTTATCTGTCAAAAGAAGATGCTATTTCTTATGGCGTTACAGGCCCTTCCGGACGTGCTTCCGGCTTCTCCTGCGATGTCAGAAAACATCATCCCTACGCTGCATATTCTAAAGTGGATTTTAAAGAAATCCTCTCTAAAGAGGGAAATGCAATGGCTCGTTATAAAGTGCGTATGCAAGAAATGTGGGAGTCGATGAATATTCTGGAGCAATTAGTGGATAATATTCCTGAAGGTAAGCATACCGCAAAAATGAAAGCGGTAATTAAATTACCTGCTGGTGAATATTACCAACGAGTAGAAGCTGCACGAGGAGAGTTTGGTGTTTTCATCATCAGCGATGGTAAAAAATTCCCGCTTCGCGTAAAATTTCGCTCTCCAAATTTCTCTAACCTTTTTGTAATTAATAAATTGTCTAAAGGATTTAAAATTGCTGATTTAGTAGCCACTAGTGGCTCATTAGATTTAGTAATTCCTGATATTGACCGATAATCTTTTGAATATGAACTTTAATTTTTATGATTTTTCCTCGTTCACAAGCTCAATAGACGCTGCTCTACAAAACAGTATGTCGCCAGCTTGGGCTACATTTGTGGAACTTTGCATAATTGGAGTCGTCTTTTTGGCTTTTTATGCCGTTATAGGCCTCTATCTGGTTTATGCCGAAAGAAAAGTTTGTGCCCTGATGCAAAACAGAAAGGGTCCGAACCGTGTTGGTCCACTGGGATTGTTTCAAACAGTCACCGACTTAATTAAACTCCTGATGAAGGAGTAAATTAATATCAAACACGCCTATCAATTTTTATTTAATCAGGCACCTTTGATAGTGATTATA
>CAYQXT010000267.1:0-5606 GCA_964421365.1 uncultured Bacteroidaceae bacterium | reverse complement strand
ATTAAAAACATGGCTGTTAAGGGGGCCTGTAATACTCCTGCTATTAGACCTCCCATACCCACTAAGGCAAAATTTTGTTCTGAAATACCTAAGCCAAAATAGTGATTGGCAATTAAGGCGAATGCAAATCCGGTATTTACCCCAATGAACAATGTTGGCGCAAAAATTCCGCCTACACCTCCACTGGCAAAAGTTATGGTGGTGGCAAAAATTTTAAGCAGTGTTACACAAATCATTAAAATTATAGCAATATTAAAATTATTGCTAAGGTTGAAATATAAACTTCTGTCAAATAGGTAATTAATATCGCCTCCTAGGGCACTGTTAATACTTGAATAACCTTCGCCATACAGAGCTGGGAAAAGAAAAATGAGTAGTCCTAAGCTTAATCCTCCAACGATTAGTTTATATCTGTTTTGTTTTAGCTTGTTGAAAATCTTATAAACAAATAAATAGCTTTTTGTGAAATGTACTGAAACGAAACCCGCAATGATACCTAAAACAACATACCAAATAATATTTTTGGCATCAAAGGCATTTTCTATGGTGATTGGAATCAGTACATCTTTGCCCAGTAAAAAGGAGGACGTAAAATAAGCGGTTACTGAAGATAATAATAGAGGAACAACCGAAGCTAAAGATAAATCAAGCATAATTACCTCAAGCACAAAAACCACTCCGGCAACCGGAGCTTTGAATATAGCGGACATGGCTGCCCCTGAAGCTGCTCCAAGTAAGAATAGCCGCTGTTTGTATCTGAGGTGAAATAATTTTCCTATGTTGGCACCAAAAGCACCCCCTGTCGCCACTGTTGGACCCTCTAGCCCTACCGAACCACCAAAACCAACCGTTAGTGCACTGGTTATAATACTGGAAAACATGTTGTGGGCTTTCATAAAACCCTGAGTTTTAGAAATGGCATAAAGTACAGATGGAATTCCATGCTCTACCTTTTGACGAAGAATATATTTCATAAAGGCTACTGCAAGAGCAACGCCTATAATTGGGTAAATAATATAAATAAAATTGTGATGTGCCGGATCTAATGTGAACTCAACGAGATGTTTGATGCCATGAACAGAGTATTTTATGGCAAAAGCAACTAAGCCCGCTATAATCCCTACTATTACACTAAGGATATACATGAAATTTTTTTCGGAAATATGCCTCAATCGCCAGACTAATATTTTACGAAGAATTTTTTTTCCCTTCTTACTCATAAAAACAATTTGGGCGTAAATGTATTTTATTTTTTGTTTATGTAGAAATAAAAAGTGGATGAATTTAGAATAAAAGAAGGATGCTCAATTGAACATCCTTCTTTTCTATATAATTTGATATTACATTTTAGGATTATATTCGCTTCCGTCTTTGGGTTTTAATTTTCCGGATGCAATATTGATAATATCTATTATGGTTAAAATAAAAGTTACAATCGAACCGACCAAACTAAGTGTCAAAAGTAGCATGACTATTCCTCTTGTTGTATAGCCTAAATAAAAACGATGAAGCCCAAATCCCCCTAAAGAGATAGCCAAAAGTAAAGCAACTAATTGGCTTTTTGGAGCAGAATCCTGCGTTTTATCCTGCTTTTTAGTGAAAATAGGAGTGCTTAACGTACTCTGTTGCTGGCTATTCTTAATTCTAACTTTTCCTTTAGTACTTACATCACCTTGTGATGCATAAGAAGGAACAACATTGGCAAGCATAAAGCCTGCTACTAGCATTATTAATAAAAATTTTTTCATAAGTTTTTTTGTTAAATGAAATTCAAATATATATATATATATAAATTCATCAAAAGAAATAGCCTTTTTTTGTTTCCTGTTTTTATTATTGATACAATTTTAGCCCTAAATTATTTGTGTTATATTTTCTTCTTTATTGTTGCATTATAGTCTGTTGATAGTTAAAATGTATTTTTTAAACCCAAATTATACCCTAATATTATCTTGTTTATCCAATTGTTCATATCCATATTCTATTATTTAGATTTATGTTCTGAAATATCTTTTAGAATTAGGTAAAATACTTACATTTGTACAAAATCAAATAAAAACAACTAAAATGCAGAAAGATAAGCTAATATTCGATTTAATCGAAAAGGAATACAAACGTCAGTTAAACGGTTTGGAATTAATTGCTTCTGAAAATTTTATTAGTCCGCAAGTTATGCAGGCCATGGCCTCATACCCCGCCAATAAATATGCCGAAGGATACCCTGGAAAGCGTTATTATGGTGGTTGCCATGTAGTAGATGAAATAGAACAAATTGCCATAGACCGTCTGAAAGAACTTTTTGGCGCTGTTTGGGCAAATGTACAGCCCCATTCCGGCGCACAGGCTAATGCCGCTGTGATGCTGGCTTGCCTTAAGCCCGGAGATAAATTTATGGGACTGGATTTAGCTCACGGCGGTCATTTAACACATGGTTCACATGTTAATTTTTCCGGATTATTGTATCAGCCAATTCCTTATACCTTGAATGAAAAGACTGGAACTGTTGATTACGACAAAATGGAAGAAATTGCTGTGCACGAGCTACCAAAATTAATCATCGGTGGTGCTTCTGCTTATTCGCGCGACTGGGATTACAAACGTATGCGTGAAATTGCCGATAAAGTGGGCGCTTTACTGATGTTCGATATCTCACATCCTGCCGGATTAATTGCTGCCGGATTATTAAACAACCCTTTTCCTTATGCCCATATTGTAACTACTACTACGCATAAAACCTTACGAGGCCCCAGAGGTGGCGTTATTATGATGGGTGAGGATTTTGAAAATCCTTTTGGAAAAAAAACAGCCAAAGGCGTGGTTCGTAAAATGTCGTCTCTTTTGGATTCTGCTGTTTTCCCCGGAACTCAGGGAGGCCCCTTAGAGCATATAATCGCAGCCAAAGCTGTCGCTTTTGGCGAAGCGCTTACCGAAGAATTTAATGAATATCAAAAACAAGTGATAAAAAATGCTCAAGCTATGGCTAAGGCATTTACTGATATGGGGTATCAAGTTGTATCAGGAGGAACAGATAATCACAGTATGCTTATTGATTTACGGAGTAAATATCCTGATATTACTGGAAAAATTGTGGAGAAAACTTTGGAAAGAGCCGATATTACAGTAAATAAAAATATGGTTCCTTTTGATAGTCGTTCACCATTTCAAACATCCGGAATAAGAGTTGGTACGCCGGCTATTACTACCCGTGGATTTGTAGAAGCGGATATGAAGGCTATCATCGAGGCCATTGATGAAGTAATAGCAAACTATGAAAATGAGGAAGTTATTAATCAGGTTAAAGCTCGCGTAAATGAGATGGTGTCTGGCTATTCTTTAACACAGCACTAAAATAATTATTAATGGTGTGCATCCACAAACTCCACTCGTTTGGCAAAGGTTTTACCTTTGTCGTACTTATTATTCAGGCTTGCCTGAAAGAATAGTAACGGCTCAGGCTAGCCTGAGCCGAACAGTGGTTCTGCTCAATACAAACTATTTGTACTTAATTGGTGTAATTCATGATAAAAAATATTTATTGGACCTTGTGGATAGACTCTAAATAATGTGTGTTAATGGAATTAGTAATTAGTAATTGGTCTTTATTTATTAGCAATTAGAATGGAGTTTTTAGCCGTTATTTTTGTTGGCTTTATAGCCGGATTTATAAATACATTGGCAGGAAGTGGTTCTACTCTAACTCTTCCTTTGCTGATGTTTTTGGGCTTGCCGGCCAATGTTGCCAATGGTACCAACCGAATTGCTATTTTTTTTCAAAATGTGATAGCCGTTCGAAATTTTAAGCTGCAAAAAGTACTGGACACTAAGACTTCCTGGGGACTTGCTATTCCGGCAGTTGTAGGCTCTATTGTAGGAGCATTGCTTGCTGTGGACTTAGACGAAGTTCTTATGCGGAAAATTATTGCTTTTCTGCTAATCGTTATGTTTTTTATTATCCTTTTTAAACCTTCTGTTTGGATAAAAGGAAAGGCCGGACAATTAGCTGCTAAACCCAGTATCTGGCAAGTAGTGATTTTTTTCTTTATTGGCCTATATGGTGGTTTTATTCAGGCAGGTGTCGGCTTTTTTCTGCTGGCTGGATTAGTACTTGGTGCCGGTTTGGATTTATTACGGGCTAATGCTGTAAAGGTCTTTATTGTTCTTATTTATACACCCTTTGCCTTAGCTATTTATGTTTTTAACGGACAGATTAACTGGACTATGGGATTGATTCTAGCCATTGGTAATATGGGAGGTGCTTTTGTTGCCTCAAAATATGCGCGAGATATGGGAACTGATTTTATCCGATGGTTTTTACTTATCGTGATTCTTTTTTCTTCTTTAACCCTTTTTAATATCATTCCAAGTATTAAGTTTTAAAAAAATGTTAATTTTTTTTGACTATTTAAGATAAAAATAGTAATTTTCGCTCCTTGAATTTCGGAAAATATTGCTAGATAGTAGTGATATGTTAAAAAGTTCGTAGTTAACGAAAAAATAATTTGAAAAATTTAATAAAAAATAACAATTTTGCATACAAATATTTCAAACTAAACAATTGATAAAAATGAGAAAATCAATTACTTTAACATTTTTGTTTATGTTTTTTGCCACTCTTGGAATGATGGCACAAAATGTAGTAACAGGTGTGGTTGTAGATGCAGGTACTGGCGAAAGTTTGCCAGGCGCTTCTATCGTTGTAAAAGGAACAACGCAAGGAACCATAACCGGTATAGATGGACATTTTAAATTGGACGTAAAGACGGCTGGAAAAACAACTTTAAGTATTAGCTATGTAGGCTATCTACCTAAAGATGTGGATGCAGATGTAAATGGAACCGCTGATTTGGGAACTGTAAAATTAGAGTCTAGTTCTGTTGGGCTTGATGAAGTAAATGTTATTGCTTCTGTAGCCGTAGATAGAAAAACTCCGGTTGCCGTTTCTCAAATTACTCCGGTGATGATTGAAGAAAAATTAGGAACACAAGAATTTCCTGAGATTTTAAAATCGACCCCTTCTGTTTATGTTACTAAGCAAGGTGGTGGCTATGGTGATTCCCGTATTAATATACGCGGTTTCGATACCCGAAACATTGCCGTATTAATTAACGGTGTACCAGTAAATGACATGGAAAATGGTTGGGTATATTGGTCTAACTGGGCTGGTTTATCCGATGTTACCCGTTCTATGCAAGTACAACGTGGGCTTGGTGCTTCTCGCATAGCTCTTCCATCGGTTGGAGGTACTATCAATATCTTGACAAAAACTACCGATATGAAAAAAGGAGGAAGTATTTTTACTTCTATCGGTAATGATGCTTATGAAAAAACAGGCTTAACCTTATCTACCGGTAAAATGGACAATGGCTTAGCCATTACCGGCTCTTTTAGCCATACAAAAGGAAATGGTTATGTGAATGGTACTCAATTTGAAGCGTGGTCTTATTTTTTCAATGCTTCTATACGTTTAAATCCTAAACATATGTTCTCTTTTAGTGTTTTTGGTGCTCCCCAATGGCATGGGCAAAGAACATCTGAGCTTCCTTTTTCTGAGTATTACTCACATCCCCAAGGTATTAAATATAATGCAGACTGGGGATACAAGAATG
>CAYQXT010000266.1:0-5616 GCA_964421365.1 uncultured Bacteroidaceae bacterium | reverse complement strand
GGCGCAACAGCTGTATTTATTATGGAATCAGCAGTACCTAATGGATTGCAGTTTGCCAGTCTATGGTCGGTGGGTAATTCGGCGCAATTAGGCGTTGAAGAGGTTTTGGAATATTTAGATGAAACTTTTGATGCCAATAAAAGCTCAAAAGTAAAATTGCTCTATATCGAAAATATTGAAGATCCGCTAAAGCTGTTCAAACACGCCTCCTCACTCATTCGCAAAGGCTGTAAAATTGCCGCTATTAAAGCGGGAGCTTCGGATGCAGGCTCGCGTGCAGCCTCCTCGCATACAGGAGCTTTGGCTTCATCAGATGTGGCCGTAGATGCTCTGTTTAGTAAGGCTGGAATTGTGCGCTGTTATAGCCGTGAGGAACTAACGGTTATGGGAGCGGTATTTATGCACAAAGAGCTAAAAGGCAAAAATATAGCTATCATAACCCATGCCGGTGGCCCGGCAGTGATGCTCACCGATGCTTTGTCTAACGGTGGCCTAGAAGTGCCAGCCATTACTAATCCCAAAAAGCAAGAATTACTCGCTCAACTCTTTCCGGGTTCCAGCGTAAACAATCCTATCGACTTCCTTGCTACTGGCTCAGCTGAGCAACTCGGCACTATAATCGACTATTGCGAAAAGGAATTTAAGGAAATAGATGCCATGGTCGTTATTTTTGGTAGTCCCGGACTTTTTGATGTGTACGAAGCTTACGATGTGCTTGATCACAAAATGAAGACCTGCAAAAAGCCTATTTATCCTGTCCTTCCTTCAGTGATTAACGCCAAAGACGAAATTCAGGCTTTTTTATCTTATGGACGAATTAACTTTCCCGATGAAGTGATTCTCGGAAATGCACTCACAAAAGCCTATTTTACGCCTAAACCCTACCAAGAGGATTCAAATTTACCGGAAATAGACGTAAAACGAATCCGCAAAGTAATAGAAGAAACTGAAAACGGCTATTTGATGCCCAAAAAAGTGACTGAATTGTTAGATGCTGCTGGAATTCCACGCGTACAAGAAGCCACTGCCGAAACAGAGGAAAAGGCTCTTGATTTAGCCGAGAAATTAGGATTTCCGCTGGTGATGAAAGTCGTAGGCCCTGTTCATAAATCGGATGTGGGCGGAGTGAGTTTAAATATTACGAGCTTAGAGAAGATAAGGACTGAATTTACGCGAATGATGCAGATAAAAGAAGCCAAAGGTGTACTTTTACAGCAGATGATTTCTGGTACAGAACTTTTTGTGGGAGCCAAACAAGAAGGTAAATTTGGGCATTTGGTAATGGCCGGTTTGGGTGGCATTTATATTGAAGTATTTAAAGATGTACAGAGTGGAATTGCCCCTCTAAATAAGGAAGAAGCTATGCAAATGATTGAAAATTTGCGAAGTAAAAAAATTCTCGAAGGAGTACGTTGTCAAAAAGGCATTGACAAGAAAAAATTTGCCGAAATTATTTCGCGAGTATCTGCTTTAGTGAATATTGCGCCCGAGATCACAGAAATGGACATTAACCCTCTACTTGCAGAAGGCGATAAAATTACGGCCGTAGATGCAAGGATAAGGATTGGCAAGTAGTTCATGGACGGAAGAAGTTGAAAGCTCCTACTACAAAGGGGAAGTAGCCATGGACGGAAGAAGTTGAAAACATAGACTAACAAGGAATTGGTGAGTTGTTGTAAGATGGTCGAAGTTAAAAATTTCGACCATCTTACAACGGATAGCAGAATGTCGTAAAATCAATAGAAATTGTTTTAGTATAAAAATATTTCACAAAAAAAATTATATTTATATATCGTAGATTTAGCTTAGAGCCCATACTGTTTACTGCTATTCCATAAGTATTAGGAATATATAAATTGAATGTGTAAAATAGCGAATAATTTTCTTACAAAATTACTTATCTTTCTACTTTTTCCTTTGGTATTTCAGTTGTGTCACGGCATTAAATTGTAAAAAGGAAGTATTAAGGAAAGAGGTATAGATTTATCCAACTTTAATTTCCGAGATGATATAGCCAATTTGCAGGGTGAGGTAGATTTTTATACCGGACTCTTTAATTCTTCTCACTTTTTTGAATAATTCCAGATTAAATGGAATAATTGTTTTTTGGCATTATGTTTACGGTCTGATTCTACTATTATATATATTCTACGTGATTATTCGTGCCCTAAAAAATAGAAGTGAGGGTGCTTTGTTATTTTTAATTGCCTTTGTGATATTTGCTGTTTGTGCAATAAATGATATTTTAATGTTATTGGAAATTATACAAACGATGAATCTTCTTGACTATGGATTTATTGTATTTCTTCTATCTGGCACTACAAGGCAGGCGCTTGTTGAATATGTATCATCGGATTTTTAACTTATCAAATAATTTGCAGGAATTAAATCTCAGTCTCGAGAAAAAAGTAGAAGAAAGAACGCTGGAATTATCAAACTCTTTGCAGAAGCGCCAAAACTTACATCAATTTCAGGAAGATATGTCAAATATGATTGTTCACAATTTGAAAGAACACTTAAATCAGCTTGTAAATATTAGAAGTTTTATGAGCAGTGAAACGCAATTTGATTTCATTGAAGAAAGCAGTCAGAAAATGCTTAATTTAGTTCAAAATATTCTGGGTGTATATAAATACGAATCCGCAGAAATTGATTTATCAATACAAAAAAACAAATATGGTCGCCTTAATTGCTCAAGTGGCAGCAGAATTTAAAAATCAGGCTAAACAAAAATTAATTAGAATGAATATCCCAGAAAAAGGAAAAGCCAAAATAAATATAGATAAGCAAATTATTAGAAGAGTTTTAATTAATTTTTTTCAAATGCGATTAAATTATCGCCTCCCTAAAGTGAAATTAGTGTAACTCTGGATAAAATAAATTCAATGAACGCAAGTTCGACAAGACTTGGTCTTACTTTTTGTAAAATGGCTGCAGAAGCTCATAGAGGTAAAATAGGGGTAATTTCTGAAAAAAATGAGCGTGTTAAATTCTGATTTACACTCCCTGATTTGCAAGATTTTTGATCAAAAAAAAGCATTCAGAAATTGGAGAGCGAAGAGGAAGTAATTTTGAGCAAAGAAGATAAAGAATATTTGAATTATTTTACCGCGAAATTAGAAAATTGGATGTTCTTGAAATTTCTGATATCGAAAGCATTTGGGAGTCTATTGATAAAAAAAATAAAAGAATAATAAAGTGATGCAATTCAGTGGATTCAGCTTATTTTGCAGGGCTTCTGCTGCTGCGGGGTGTCGCTTTAATACCTTGTGTATCACATTTTGTAGCAAGGGTTTCGCTTTAAGCGAAGCCTTTGCTTAGAAGAAGCTTAGCTTTTTGTGCTACTTTATTATTAAGCAGCCTGACATATTTATTGGTTATTATTTTTTGAGAACAAAATGTTCTTTATCGCAAATATGATTCATCATAATATTACTGCCCGATAACTATACGAAAACCATAATTCCAGTTTTTTTCTGTGGGACGGGGGCCGTCACGTGTAAAGGAGCGACTCATATTTTCGCCGTAATACCAAGAACCACCTCGAATGACCCTAAACATTCCTGTTTTTGGGCCTTGAGGATTAGATCTCGGACTTTTTCCATAATAAGCCTTACCATAATAGTCGGAACACCATTCCCATGCGTTCCCACTCATATCATAAATGCCTAATTCATTAGGTTTTTTCGTTCCCACTACCCGTAAACCACTCTCGTTGGTTGTTTCGTCATACCATGCTACTTCAGTAGACTTATTGGAGCCACTGTATTCATAGCCTTTACTTTTCTTACCTCCACGAGCAGCATATTCCCATTCGGCTTCGGTAGGTAAGCGATATTTCCTGCCCGTAAAATCGGCTAACCAGTCACAATAGGCTTTGGCATCATTCCAGCTTATATTCACGATGGGCCAGTTGTTTTTCCATACCCATTCTTTAACCATATCATGCTCGTAAAACCAGTCTTCACCAGTTACTGGATCGCGATGGTGCGAAGGGGCATTGGGAAATTCCCGGTCTGACATCTCGCAGAATTCGCGGTATTGAGCTACCGTAATTTCAAATTTGCTGATATAAAAATCATGCAAAGAAACTTTATGTATTGGTTGCTCATCATCATCTCCCTGTTTATCTCCCATATAAAAAGTAGAGCCCTCTACAAAAATCATATCAGGTTCAGAAACTTGGGCAAAACTAGAGTTTATTAATATCAATAGCAGGGCAAATGCAAAACTGATTTTTTCTTTCATTGTCTGTTTTATTTACTTCGGGCTACGCGCATTCCATAATTATAATTAGTGTAAGTGTATTTTGGACCATCACGCACAACAGACCGTGCCAGAAATGCCATATAGTACCATGAGCCTCCACGAATACTACGATATAAACTTCTTTCAGCCCCTAATGGATTTGTGGAATTTTTGGAATCATGGTAATAATCTTTTTTATAATTATCCCAGCACCACTCCCATGCATTTCCACTCATATCATAGATACCCAACTCATTGGGTTTTAGTGTTGCAACAGGCTGAGGACTTTTTCCATAAGTTGTTTCATCTGTCCATGCTACTTCGCCTTGATTGTTACTACCGGAATATTTATAGCCTTTGCTTTGTTTGCCGCCTCGTGCTGCAAATTCCCATTCGGCTTCGGTGGGCAGACGGTAGCCTTTTACTTTAGTTATGTCTTTGGTTTCTTTGCCTTGGGCATCTAAAAAAACTACCTTTTCTTCTGTTATTCCTTCACCAATCACGATTTGCTTAAATTTATATGCTACGGGTAAGTTGTTTTTGGTACTTAACCAATTACAGTACAAAAGAGCATCTTTCCATGTTATGTCAGTAATAGGGTTTTGAGCTTTCCACTGCCATTTATTCACTCCGGGAAATTCATCGTACCATGTTTTTTTACGCTTAAGTTTTGTTTTAGGATCTATAATTTCCATTCCCATTTCAATTTCATCCGGCGAAAGAGGCATTTTTATGCCCGATTTATTGTTGGCTATAAAATCTTTATATTGAGCCACAGTAACTTCGGTTTTGCCAATATAAAAACTACTTACACTGACTTTATGCACAGGCTTTTCATCGTCAAAAGCAATGTCTGTTCCGTTTTTTCCAATGACCTTATAGTCGCGTCCCATTTGAAAAGTGCCGCCATTTACCAATATCATTTCAGGTGCATTTTGTGCAGCAAGGAAAGAGGGTATGATTGCAATCAGAAAAATTAATTTTGTAATACGCATTATTTTCATCTGTTTTTTTATTTACTGTCTTATTATAAGTGTATTATGATTTGTTTTTGAAATCTTAAACCCTTTTTAAGATTACCAAAGATAAATTATATATCTTTTTATACAAAATTCATGCTTATTTAATTTTATAATTTTATTTTTTTTGGACGAAAACACTCAGCCATTTGCGCCGTATGTGTGAATTACGCATGTAGCACAGTTGAGTTTATTTTTTTATATTTTGTGTAAAATTGTTCTTTCAACTAATAATTGGAAAGTGTGGACATTATTTTACTAAATAAATGATTTCTGTTCTCCTGTTTAACGCTCTATTTTTTTCATTATTGTTTGAGACTATTGGATTGCTTGCTCCAAAAGCTTTCAC
>CAYQXT010000265.1:0-5620 GCA_964421365.1 uncultured Bacteroidaceae bacterium | reverse complement strand
GCAATTTGCTCGGCTTGAATAAGACCACAGCTATCAGCGTAACTATAATCTGCCCAAAGCAAAACAAATAAACAAATAAAGATACTTTTTCTCATATTTTTACTACGATTGATATAATAAATAATCTATACGTAAAATACAAATTTTTGTTCAAAAATTAGGTACTAAAGTGTAAAATGGTTTATTTTGCAAAAAAGATAAAAAAATGAGTAAGATTAAACTATATTTCTTCTATTTTGTCCTTATCATAGCCGCAGGTGTAATATTTTACGATAAACAAATGAAGCCCACAGTAGAAAAATTGGGCATAAATATATCCCCTGTGGATTACTATAAAATTATGTGGTTTGGAAGCAGCGTGAAAGCTATTGATGCTTTAAACCTGAATTCCTTAGTACAAAACAATAGCGATACCATTTATTTAATAGACCTACGACCGGAAATCATCTATTTTACAGGGCATATTAAGGGTTCTTTAAGCATGAGCTTTCACGATTTTTTGAGCACTCCGGTAAATGACTTCAAAAAAATACATAAAAAACTGATTTTCATCTCCCAAGGGGATAAAAAGAGCAAGCTCGTATGCAAGTTATTAGCCGAAAAAGGCTTAAATATTAATACTGCTTATCTAAAAGGTGGAATTGAAAACTGGGAATACAAACGATACGAAAAAAAAGAAGATTTTCCTAAAGAGGCTAAAATCAGTAGCGAAAAATGACTGAGTCAAAGTTAAAAACGTCGAGATTGTATATATTCAAACTTTGCCAGCGTTTTGGAACTTTGGCAAAGTTTCAGATTTCGAAAAATCAAGATAATCCTCAAATCCTCCTAATCATGGTGCAAACATAATTTTTGATAAACAGCCATAGTGTCCTGAGCCATTTTTTGGTTAGTGAATTTCCGCGCATGCCGAATTCCTTTTTGTATCATCACCTGAGCTAATTCCTTATTTTCAAGCACCTTTATAATTGTAGCTCGCAATTCGTCCACATCACCGGGCGATACATAACAAGCAGCATCACCACCGGCTTCGGGCAAGGACGAAACATTGGAAGTAATCACCGGAATTTCGGAATATAAAGCCTCCAAAACAGGAATTCCAAAGCCTTCGTATGAACTGGTATAGACAAATAAATCAGCCATTTGATAGATTCCGGGGAGTTCGTTATTTTCTATTTCCTGCAAACGGATAAAATAGTTTTGCAAGTTCTTTTCTGCCACATACTTCTCAATTTGCTGTAAATATTCTTTGCCATTGCCAACGGCTACAATAGGAATTTTGAGGTTTTCGGGCAACTTTTCGACTGCTTTAACCAAATCCAAAAGATTTTTACGTTCTATCACAGAGCCTACATACAAAATATAATTTTCGGGAAGCCTATACCTTGTTTTTATTTGATGTCTCATTTCAGGAAAGACCCTTTGCTTAAATAACTGGTTACAAGCCTGATAAACAACATTAATTTTAGCCTTATCAACATTATAAAAACGAATTATATCTTGTTTGGTACTCTCACTTATCGCAATAATTTTATCGGCTCGCAAACAAGAATTCTTGTATTTCTTTTGATAAATAAAAGCATCAATAGGGTTAAAAAGCTTTGGATAAACTTCAAAAATTAAGTCGTGAACACTAACTACTGAGTTTATTTTACGTTGTGAAAGGCCAAAAGGAATTTCATGGCTCAAACCATGGAATAGTTGAATTTTGTGTTTTTGCAAGTCCTTTGTTATACCAAATTGACGCCAAAAAGGAAATTTATTAGACGGGAAAACGGTATGCAATTTTTTAAAAGGGATAAACTCTGCTTGCAAGTCTTTATACTTAGGCGAATACAAGAAATACTCGTTCTCAGTAAATGAATTTAAAAGACTATAAACCAAAGTACGGCTATAATTACCCAAACCAGTATTATTGAAAAAGAAACGTTTAGCATCGAATGCAATTTTCATATTTAACATTTAAATAAGTTACAAAAAAAATATTTATTTTTATACTGTCAAACTATTTTAAAAAATTAAAAATTTATTTACATTTGCAGCGCTTTTATACCGAACCGGTATCATGTTTATTATACTTATATTTGTATTTGTCTAATAACAATTAAGTACAAATATTTTTTTAAACAATTTGATAGTGATTAAGTATTAATAGCCCAGATGGTGAAATTGGTAGACACGCTACTTTGAGGGGGTAGTGGCCGTTAGGCTGTGCAAGTTCGAGTCTTGTTCTGGGCACTTTTAAAATTATACAAATAAACAATCTTCCATTCACACCCAAAATTACACGCATAAACTAGTTTCTATTAATAAAATTGGAGTAAATTTGCTCGAAAAACTTGAAAAAAAACCAAGCATATATATTTCCCCTTCTTTTTTCCATTGGATTTTTGGTTCTTTTATGGATTATCCAGCTTATACAGTGGATTTATGGAGTTTATTGGACTTTTTTAGGAGTTTATCCCTTAAAATTACGGGGACTGGTAGGAATTATAACCATGCCGCTTGTCCATGGAGGATTTAAGCATCTTATTTCCAATTCTTTCCCTTTACTTTTTTTGGTTTTCACCTTATTTTATTTCTACAAAAACAAAGCGATAAACGTACTTTTTTTTATTTGGATAACTACCGGAATCTGGCTATGGCTATTTGCCCGGGAAGCATGGCATATAGGTGCCAGCGGGCTTATCTTCGGGCTATTTGGCTACATTCTTTTTTCCGGTATTCTAAGTAAGAAAAAGGAGCTAATTGCCATCTCTTTATTAGTCTGGTTTTTATATGCCGGATCAATATGGGGTATTCTCCCCGGCAAACCAGAAATTTCATGGGAAGGTCATTTGCTCGGCTTACTTTCGGGTACTTTACTGGCTTTCTACCACTATTTTCAGTCGAGAAAACTAAATAAAAATTCTGAATATCAGCTAAGCAATGATTTCACCTACCGGAATAATAGTTGGAACATGAAAATAAATTATAAGTTTAAAGAAAAAAAGATATAAAATTCATATATTTGTAAAATAAACTAAAATTTTACACTAAATGATTTTATTTCAAAATAAATTTACAGAGTTAGTTCTTCATGAGAAATTTATAGAATTTACATGGTTTGAAGCATCCGAAGAAATGACAGATGACAAATTTAAAGAGATTATGCTAGATTATGCTGAAATGGTTGAGAAACATAAACCGAAAAGAATTGTTGCCGACATTAAAAGACTAAAATTTTTAATCTCTCCCGAATTACAAAAATGGACTGATAACAACGTATTTAAACGCACACTGGAGGCCGGATTATTAAAAGATGCCTATGTTGCTCCTGAAAATGTGGTTGCCCATATGTCTTCCGAGCAATTATTCGATGAAGCGCATGTAAGCCAAAAAGAAAGAAAATTTTTCGAGCATAAAGAAGACGCAATTAAATGGTTATTAAATGACTCATAAAACTTAATCCTATCTAATGTTATTTTTGAATATTCCTCAAAAGTCATTCTTGGTTTAGAGAGAAGCTAAGGAGACCAGTGCCCGAAAATAATTTCATACACTAAGTGTTATGTTATTTTTGTAGAAAATAATTACCTTTGTAACTGTTTAATTAAATGATAGTATTATGTTATTAATGGAGAACAAATTTTGTAAGCTTCTTTTGCACGATGATTATGTTGAGTTTATTTGGATGGAAACTACCGAAAGTATGACCGAAGAAGAATATAAGGAGATTATGCAGGAATGGGCATCAATAGCCGAAGAACACCAACCAAGCAAATTATTACTAGATATTGTGAATAATAAATTTTTGCTTTCGCCCGAAATTCAGGAATGGACAGATCAGAATATTTTTACGCGAACACATGAAGCAGGATTAAAAAAAGATGCTTTTATTGCTCCTAAAAATATTGTTGCCCTTATGTCGGTCGAGCAACTTTTTGACGAGGCCAATGTGAGTAAAAAAGAACGTAAATTTTTTGATGAGCGAGAAGAAGCACTAAAATGGCTATTAAATGATTAGAAAGTTTTTATTGATTCTTTTTGCCACTGCTCTTTTCTTTCAAAGCTGCCTGATGAAAGAAGGAACGAAAAATAATTCGGTAAAAATATTGCGTTTTACGGGTACACAATACTCGACTTTGAAAAAACCGGTATTTCGTAGAGGAGAACGAATATTCTTTTCCGTACCGGTTTTCGATTTTATACTAAGTGATAAGTTTGGAAATTTAGTATTCTTCTAATTCGCCTTTTGAGAACCGCTTTGTATTATTTCTCCCAATGGGGTAAATATTTTTTCATCTCTCTTTTTAGGATCTCCTCCTTAATGGGCTTAGTTATAAAATCATCACAACCAGCAAGAAAAGCATTTTCTCTGTCGAGGCTTGTTGTATAAGCTGTTTGAGCGATTATAGGTAAATCGGGTCGAAATTTTTTTATTTTCTCTGTGGCTTCAAAACCACTCATCTTTGGCATTTTTAAGTCCATTAAAACTAAATCTACATTTTCATTTTTTTGACAGATTTCTATGGCTTCTTTTCCATTTCGGGCATATAAAGTCTGAATATTCTTTTTAAGATTTTCCATAAGAGCATCAAGATATAGGTAATTTATTTCTTCATCCTCAACAATCAGGATGGTTTTTTTTGGGGGGGCAATCGTATCAGAAATTGGGGCCTGCCCATATAATCCTATAAATTCTTTATTAATTGTACGACTTGCGGTAGGCTTCTGCGTATCAACAGGCAAATTCAGAAAAAAAGTAGAGCCTTTTCCTTTTTCAGACTCTACGGTAATTGTGCCACCGAGGAGTTCGGCGTTTCCTTTGGCAATAGATAAACCTAAGCCCAGCCCTCCCACTTTTTTGGATAATTCTTTTTCTTCTTGCGAAAAGCGTAAAAAGATACTCTCTAATTTATCGGATCGTATTCCAATACCGCTATCTTTTACATAAATTTGAATTAATTGGGGGTTTATAAATTGGTAGCCCCATTCAATAAAACCCTCATTTGTAAATCTTAATGCATTTTCTATTAGGTATCGAAGTATTTTTTTTAAAATAAAAGGATCGCACAGAAAGGTACTTTCCTGATCAGAAAAGTCTTTTTGTATTTTTAAACTTAGCTGTTTTTGCTGAACTTTAGGCTGATATTCCAAAAATAAATCGGATAACAAGCTGTTTATAGAAAGTGGTTTTTTGTCTATTCTTATTTGTTTGGTTTCTAATTCCGAAATTTCCAAAATATCTTCTACTATTTGCATGAGCTGATTACCACTTTTTTTGATAATCTCTATAAAATAAGTTCGTTTTTCTGCTTTTAAATTAGCGTTATTTAAAAAACTCGAAAACCCCAGAATCCCGTTTAGTGGAGTTCTGATTTCGTGCGATAAATTACGGATAAATTCGGTTTTTAGTTTGTCGCTTTCTTCGGCTTTTTCTTTGGTTATCAGAAGTTCTTCGTTGGCTGTTTTATACTCTTCGTATAAAGAGGCATATTCTTCGTTTTGCTTTTTGAGTTTACTCTCCATTTTTTTGCGTGGTTCCAAATTGCGGATAGCTACTGCACGAATTGTTTTGTTTTCTTCCCACTGAAAATCGCGTGCTTCAATCTCTATACGGATAATTGTACCATCTTTT
>CAYQXT010000264.1:0-5716 GCA_964421365.1 uncultured Bacteroidaceae bacterium | reverse complement strand
CGGTTTTATACTCTTCTAATTGCTGACTCACATCTTTTTGATCTGTACTTAAATTTAAGGAGGCTTTGGTTAGTAGGAGTTGCTTCTTTATCCATGAATCAATATAATTTTGTGCATGAAGAGCGCTGTCTGGTGAGGCTAATTCATTAGGGATGATTTTTCTCATATCTTCCATATATAATATTTTATCTCCAACTTCGGCTAATTTTGTTTTGAGCTTTTGTGTCTCTGAGTGGCTGTTGCAAGCATATAATAACAGCAATAGCAATACTACCGGTAAATATTTAATTGGTTTTTTTTGCATCAATAATTTCATTTATTGGTTTGATAAAATTTTTTGTTTGATAGTCTGATAAACTTCTTTATCGACTTGTATTTGGTGCTTTTCCTTTAAGCTTTTTATCCATATATCTTCTAATAAGGTCTGATAATCTGATGCTACTATACTTTTTATTTCTGTTAATGGTGGAAGATACGACTTTTTAAAGTGGCGAATGTAATAAACTTTTGTGGTTGTTTTAGAAAATTGAAAACTTAATTCTTTCGAGAATTGATTTTTATTTAATCCGCTTTCTAAAATAATTTCGTCTGAGATTTTGAATAATCCGCTTGTGTCTTTTCTAAAATTAGGATCGTATATTTGAGCAATAAGCAAAATATTTGAGTCTGGCATTTCCTTACTAAAATCAAAATTTTTACGAATTTTTTTCCATTTTTTGAGTATTTTTTTTGATTGATAACTAAAAATACTCATACTCACTTCGGCTTTAGTTCTATATTTTGTTTCATTTTGCTTAAAATATTTTTTTAAACCGATACTATCATTTAAAGATTTAGACCACACTGCTTTATCTGTAATATTAAAAAGCAAAATTCCATCATGATATTCTTTCATCAAATAATAAAAATCGGGATATTCCTTTTCTAATTGGCTATCTTCGTAGGTAAATAACTTGTTTTCAATGAATTTATTATATTTATTAGTCACATAACTTATTGGGTCGGAACTTTTATATCCACTATGTGGCTGGTTTTGATATAAAAAATTAGCGAAGTCGCCTATTGTGTAAGTATGTTGCTTAAAATGGAAAAGAGGTTTTTCTTTTTGTGGTATAGTTTTTTGCTGCCAGCCACCGTAGAAAATGGTTGAATCAACGTTGGCATAAAATAGAGGAAGCATATTAAAATCTTGAAAATGATATTCTTTTTTAAGCTTATTAATAACTGACACTTTACTCAACTGTGCACGGGAATCGCGTTTAACTCGTGAGTAAAGTTCATCTTTCATGTCATCAAAAGGTTTTAATCCTTTTTTATCTAAAAGTTTAATAATATGCCAACCAAAAGATGTTTGTATCGGTTTTGTATATTCGCCCTTGTTTTGTAACGAAAAAGCAGCATTTTCAAATACTGGAATCATCCTGCCTGCACCAAACCAAGGCAATTCTCCTCCCTTGGTGCCACTAGAACGGTCATCGGAGTATTTTTGTGCCAAATCGGCGAAATCTTGACCCTTTTCAAGTAGTACATAAATAGAATCTATTTGCTTTTTAGCCCTCACTTTTTCATTTGGAGAGGCTGATTTTGGTACTATTTTCATTATATGTGCTACTTTTATTTTTCCGCGTGCCGGACGCCTGTCTATGACCTTAATCAGGTGATAGCCAAAGCGTGTTCGTGTCGGATAGCTTATGGAGTCGATTTTAAGTGTATAAGCGGTGTTCTCAAATGGATAGACCATCTGTAACGCAGTAAAATAGCCTAAATCACCTCCGTTTGCACTGGCCGAGGGATCGTCTGAAAATTCTTTAGCTATCTGTGTAAATGGATTACCTAAGACTAATTGATTTCTGATACTCATTGCTTTTTCATAAGCTCTAAGTGTATCTTCTGGTGGGGAATTGGGCGATAACCTGATGAGAATATGTTGTGCATGAACTTCAGTTTTCATACGCTCGTAGGCCTGAAGCACTAAAGAGTCAATGATTTTGTTATCAGAGAAATAGGGCTTTGTTAATTGAGCGCGGTAACCGGCTAATTCTTTTTTGAAACTTTTCAGGGTATCCATACCTCGTGATTCGGCTTCGGCTACCTTTAGTTTAAAGTTAATGAAGAGATTGAGATAATCGTCAATTTCCTTGGCCGTTGGAGGGGTTTTCTCTAATCTGTTTTTAAAAAATAATCGAATAAATTCTTCTTTGGAACTACTTTTACCATCGATTTTTAAGATTTCTTGCGATTGCGCCGAAACAGTTGTAAGGTTCAGTATTACTACTATCACAAAAAAAATTATTTGTTTTATTTTAAGCATACTATAATTAAATTAAGGCTTTTTTTTTCTATGCGAAATTATCTATTTTTTAGCGGAGTGCAAAATAAATAAAGGCATTGAAAAAAATCAATGCCTTTGCAGAATTTAATAATTTTTAACGGGAATAGTTTGGTGCCTCACGTGTAATGGCTACATCATGAGGATGACTCTCTTGTACGCCTGCATTTGTAATTCTGGTAAATTGTGCTGTATGCAATTTGAGAATATTGCCTGCGCCACAATAGCCCATTCCTGCTCTTAGACCACCAAGTAGCTGATATATTACTTCATTTAGCGTTCCTTTGTAGGGAACGCGTGCAGCAATACCTTCGGGGACTAATTTCTTAATGTCATCTTCCATTTCTTGAAAATACCGATCTTTGGAACCGGCTTGCATGGCTTCTACGGATCCCATTCCGCGATATGATTTGAATTTTCGTCCATTATATATAATCGTATCGCCCGGGGCTTCGTCCACACCGGCAAGTAAGGAACCAGCCATTACAGAATGGGCTCCGGCTGCCAGTGCTTTCACCATGTCGCCGGAATAGCGAAGACCACCATCGGCAATAACTGGTACGCCGGTATTTTTAATGGCTTTTGCTACATTATAAATGGCAGTTAGTTGCGGAACTCCAACACCTGCAATTACTCGTGTAGTACATATTGAGCCTGGTCCAATACCTACTTTTACTGCATCTGCACCAGCTTCTACTAAATCTATTGCTGCCTCACCAGTGGCAATATTCCCCACCACAATATCTATCTGAGGAAATTGCTCTTTAGCTTTTTTTAAGGTTTCAATAACTCCCTTAGAGTGTCCGTGTGCGGTATCTACAACGATGGCATCTACTCCTGCCTCAACTAATGCTGAAATTCGCTCGAAAGTATCAGCTGTAACGCCAACTCCGGCTGCCACCCGAAGGCGTCCTTTGCTATCTTTGCAAGAATTTGGGCGATCTTGAGCCTTAGTGATATCCTTGTAGGTGATTAATCCCACTAAATGATTTTCGTTATCAATAACCGGTAATTTCTCGATTTTATACTCTTGTAAAATTTTGGAAGCATGTATCAAATCAATTGATTGATTAGTGGTTATTAAATTATCTTTGGTCATTACTTCGTAAATGGCTGTTGAATGGCGGGTTTCGAATCGTAAATCTCTATTGGTTATGATTCCTATTAATTTTTTATTCTTGTCAACCACCGGGATACCCCCAATTTTATACTCTTTCATTAAACTTAGAGCATCGGCAACGGTTTTGTCCTTGTCGATGGTAATGGGGTCTATTATCATCCCGTTTTCGGCTCGTTTAACTTTACGAACTTCTTTTGCCTGGGCTTCTATACTCATATTTTTATGGATAACGCCAATTCCTCCTTCACGGGCTATGGCAATGGCCATAGTAGAGGTAGTTACGGTATCCATAGCCGCAGACACAATGGGTGTATTTAGTTCTATATTTCGCGAAAAATGGGTTTTTAAACTCACTTCACGAGGAAGTACTTCTGAATAAGAGGGGATAAGAAGAACATCATCAAAAGTTAAACCTTCGTAAACAATTTTTTCTAGCGCAAAAGACATAAGATTTTTTATTTTAGTTATGAAAAATAAATTATGCTACCAAAATTCTGGTATTAATTGCGCTCAAAAGTATAAAAAAAATACGAATTATGAATTACTAATTTCAAATTTTGGACAACAAGTGCTAGCCAGCAGGGGAAAAATCTGATTAAGCCTTTTTTGCTTGGAAATTCAATAATTATGCACAAATTACAACGTTATAAATTGTAATTCATTGTTATATATTGTTACAAGTACTTATGTTTTTACGATTTCACTACTTAATAGCCATTGCCTCACATCATATTACCAAATAATTACATAATTCCAACAAAAAAAGATCTTGTGAGTTAAAAATCAATATTAGTGCACTTTAACAGTTCGAATGTATCTAAATTTAGGGCTAAAAGATTTCCCAGTTGGCTGGAATCTATGTATTTTTTTTGTTTTCCTTTAAATACAGCTCCGTTATCCAATTTTATAATTTTAGCTTTTTCTTTAATCTGTTTTTTTATAAGCGGTAAGGGGGTTGGATTATGGCCACATATAATGATTTTATTATCAAATAATTTTAGGTTATATTTAGTTGTTCTTAGTTGTATCATGGCGGGTCTGTCAGTAAAAGGCTTATTTTTTGAAGTATCGAAACCGGCATGGACTAAGATAAAATCATCTAAAATATAATAATAGGGCAGGCGTTTCAGGATTTTTTGATAGCGTTTTCTTATGTTGTTCTCTTTTAATAAATTCTGCATATTATTCTGTTTGAGGTGCCACTCCAGAAAGTGGAATTCTTCATCTTGGTAATTTAATAGGTCTTTTTCATGATTTCCAAGGAGGGGAAATACTGAATATTTTTTTTTCTTGAGATAGCGGATTGTATCAAGTACGCCTTTGGAGTCAGGCCCTCTGCCGATATAATCGCCTAATAAAAATAATTGATCGCTCTTTGTTAGTTTTATATCTTTCCAGAGTAAGTGATTAAAGGTTCTATTGCAGCCGTGTATGTCTGGAATAACAAACCGCCTGGCTTTTCCATGGGGCTTAATAATGTAATAAAAATCTTGCATTGCCAGTTTTTATGTCAGGCTTTTCAAGCGTCGAATTTCAATATTTGCTTGCTGAATTTGTTCTTTGAGCTCTTTTTCATGGCGTTTAATGTCTGTAACATTAACCATTAATCCGGCTACTTTATATACTTTCCCATCTGTTGAGCTTATGGGAGCAAGAATTTCATAAAACCATTTTTTATTGTCTCCAAAGGTAAATTCACGCAAACTGGTTATCGAAATATTTTTTTGAATATTACCCCATAGTGCCTGATATTCAACTGTCTTAGTGGTTGAAATAGGAAGTATATCAACATGATTTTTATTTTCTATAAGCTCAGAACTAATTTCTGCAATTCTTAGAAAGCGTACATTAGCACTTAATATTGTACCCTCTGGTGAATATTCAATAATTGGAGTAGAACTCTCTACTGCATCATATTGTAATTCTAGCATTTTTATTTTTCCATTCAAGTCCTGAACTTCTCGAATAGATTGTGAATTTAATTTAACTAATTGCTCTTCATATTGATTTTTAATTGTCTCCATTTTCTCAATATCAGACTGATGCAAATTTTCATATTCCGTTTTTATCTTTTCAATACGTTTAAGCATTTCTTTTTCTTTCTGCGCCATTTCTTCAGATGATTTCTGAGTTTCGGTCAAAAGAGTAGCTGTTTTAACGTTAATTTTTACACGTGCAATAGTCGAAGCTATTGATTCTGATATCCGCTCTATAAATTCGATTTTATACTTATCCAAAATAGTAAGAGAGGCCAATTCTATGGCACC